>CAMBGO010000162.1 GCA_945866165.1 Chitinophaga pinensis
ATGATGTAAGAATTCGTGTGATTGAAGTTTCAACAGGAAAAATAATTACTGCTGATGTTGGTGGTACAAATATTGAAAGAGGATCAATGGGATTGGCTTGGTCTCCAGATTCAAAATGGTTGGCGTATGCAAAAACTGCACCTAATAATTTTAGACGAATAAATCTATGGTCGCTCGAATCAAAGAAAGTTCAAGCCATTACTGATCCGATGGCAGATGCCATACAACCTGCTTGGGATGGTGATGCACATCATCTTTATTTTTTGGCTAGTACCAATGCCGCACTTGCGTCCGGTTGGGCCAATACAAGTTCAATATCGGCCAAGCCTGGATTTGGCGCTTATGTCATTGTATTGCGTAAATCAGATCCAACACCATTCCCTTTAAAGAGTGATGAAGAGCCCGATTCCACTAAGCAAGTGAAAAAGAAAAAGGATTCCACCGATGATATGGTGAAAATAGATTTTGATGACATCGCCGTAAGAACATTGGCTTTGCCAATTAGTGGAAGTTCATTTGATCGAATGTTTGGTAGAATAAAAGGAGGCGTGTTTATAGGCGCTGGTCCTGTTCTGAATAAGTTTACCATTGAAGGAAAGAAATTGGATGAGTTTGCAAAAGGTTATTCTGATGCGTATGTTTCTGCCAATGGAGAAAAGATATTATTGCAATCTGGTACTTCATACCGCGTTGTTTCTACTGCAAAGCCACCTTCACCTTCAGAAGGTAGTGTAGCTGTTAACTTGCGAATGGATTTGAACCGTACCCAAGAATGGAAACAAATTTTTGAAGATGCCTGGCGTTATGAAAGGGACTATTTCTATGACCCCAATATGCATGGACGTGATTGGAATGAAGTATATGATCGCTACGCACCCCTGGTGCCTTTCATAAAACATAGAAGCGATCTCACTTACATTCTTGATCAAATGAATGGTGAACTTTCTGTTGGTCATAGTTTTGTATTTGGTGGTGATTATCCTGCAGTAGATGAAAACCAAGTAGGATTGCTTGGTGCAGATTTGATAGTAAATGAAGGCAAGTGGAAGCTTAGTAGAATTTTTACAACTGAAAGTTGGAATCCAGGTTTGGTAGCTCCATTGGCAACACCTGAATTGAAAGTGAAAGAAGGAGATTATATTCTTGCTATTGATGATGTTAAGTTGAATGAAAATGATGATCCTTATGCATTGCTTGATGGCAAGTCTAAAAAACAAACAGTTTTGCTCATCAATAATAAACCAAGTGAAGAAGGTGCATGGAAAATTACAGTATCGCCTATTGAAAGTGAATCAGGCCTTCGTCAAAGGGCATGGGTTGAAGACAATAGGAGAAAAGTAGATGCATTGTCTGGTGGGAAATTAGGATACGTTTGGGTTCCCAATACTGGCGGCCCTGGATTTGTTTCTTTCAATCGGTATTATTTTGCTCAGCAGGATAAAGAAGGTGCAGTGATAGATGAACGATTTAATGGAGGTGGTCTATTAGATGATTACATGGTGGATTTAATGGTAAGGCGTTTGCGTGCATCACTTACCAATGAAGTGCCAGGTGGAACGGCATTTCGATTGCCTGCTGGTATTCTTGGTCCGAAAGCTTTGTTGATCAATGAAATGGCAGGCTCTGGAGGAGATTTCTTTCCGTGGGTATTTAGGCATCAAAAAGTAGGACCATTGATTGGAACCCGCACCTGGGGCGGATTGGTAAAATCTTCTGTTCACTATGCAATGATAGATGGCGGTGCATTAACGGCTCCTGATAACGCAGTTTTTGATCCGGTTGAAAATAAATGGATAGCAGAGAATGAAGGAGTAGCACCTGATATTGAACAAAAGTTAGATGCAGTAAGTGTTTCACAGGGAAGGGATGTTCAACTTGAAAGAGCGGTGCAAGAGGTGTTGAAGTTGCTAGAAAAAGAACCCGTTAAGAAAATCACTTATCCTAAGTATTCTAAGCCTGCGATTAAGAAATAAAAAATTTAAGAGTAATGATTTTATCTTTTTAAATTATTGCAATATAATTCGTACGACTCCCCTCCTGACCAGGAGGGGAGTCTTTTTCTTGTATATTTAATTTTAAGTATTAAATATTGAATTCCAACATCTATCACTTATTCCCGACGATCTCGCCTCTCTCGATATCGGGATGAGACACCTGTGAAGGAGGTGGAGTCTTTTAATATCTCTGTTTAAAATTGATCTGAAACAATCAATCTTTTTATCTTATTGGCATTTTTGGTAAATTCACTCCATCTTATATTTTCTGTTTTAATAATTCAACTATCTTTTTCATCATAAAATTTCATCACGTGAAAAATCTATTATGCTCAATGTTGATTCTTATGATTTCAATGAAATCATTTGCGCAACAACAAATAACTGAAAATAAAAAACAATTGCTTTCAAGTATATCGAAGCATGAGAAAGCATTGATAAACATAAGTGATAGCATTTGGACGTATGCTGAAACCGCTTTTGGTGAACATCGTTCTTCAAAAATACTTGCAGAATATGCTGAAAAAAATGGCTTTAAGGTTGAACGGGGTGTTGCACAAATGCCAACGGGATTCATTGCAAACTATGGCAGTGGGAAGCCTATCATTGCTGTGTTGGGTGAGTTTGATGCCCTACCAGGCTTATCTCAAAAAGCAACACCAGACCGTGAGGTGCGAGTTGAAAATGCACCCGGTCATGGTTGTGGGCATAATTTATTTGGTGCAGGAAGTCTGGGCGCTGCCTTGGCAATTAAAGAATTGATGGAAAAAGGAAAGTTGAAAGGTACAGTGCGTTTTTATGGAACGCCTGCAGAAGAGAGTGGTGGTGGAAAAAGTTTCATGGCCAGGGCGGGACTATTCAATGATGTTGATATTAGTTTCGATTGGCATCCCGATGCAGATATTAAAGCTAACATGCAGAGTTCACAAGCAGAGAAAGATTTTATCATCAAGTTCAAAGGGAAAAGTTCACATGCTGCATCAGATCCATGGAATGGAAGAAGCGCCAGCGATGCAACTGAGCTTACTGCAGATGGTATCAATTATTTCAGGGAACATATCAAGCCTTCTGCCAGACTTCATTATGTGATTGACCAAGCTGGCAATGTTCCTAATGTAGTTCCTGAAAAGGCATCCATCTGGTTGTGGATCAGGGATTCTAAATTGAAAGATGTAAACACCATGGAGACAAGGGTTCGCGACATTATAAAAGGAGCTGCATTGATGGCCGGTGTTGATTATACAATTTCATTACAAGCAGGAAGCTATGAAGTGTTGGTGAATGAAACAGGCGCCAACGCCATGCAAAAAAACCTCGAGTTGATTGGCCCCATTAAATACACCAATGAAGAAATTGAATTCGCCAACAAGATCCAGAAAAATTATGGTGTAGAAGGACTAGGCATCAATGGTAACATAAACCCAATTGAAAAACAAAGACAAGATCCTGATGGTGGTTCAACAGATGTTGGTGACGTAAGCTGGTTGGTACCGGAAGTTGGATTGGTTGTAACAACTGCACCAGCCAAGTCACCATGGCACTCTTGGGTAGTTGTTGCATGTGGAGGCATGAGTATTGGCCATAAGGGGATGTTGTTTGCGGCTAAGGCCATGTCGTTTACCATGCTCGATATGTTTGAAAATGAAAAATTGCGCAATGAAGTCAAGGCTGAATTTTTGAAGAAAAAAGGAAATGAAGTTTATGTGCCTATGATTCCAGATGGTGCACCACCAGAAAAAAATTAAACGAAATAAAAATTGAATATGCTCAAGACATTTTTTCTTATTGTCTTTTCAATAGCGTTTGTATCATATACAACAGCGCAGATAGATCCAAGTAAAATTGATATTGTACGCGACAAATATGGTGTTCCTCATATTTATGGAAAAACAGATGCAGAGGCATCTTACGGATTGGCATGGGCGCATGCTGAAGATGATTTTGAAACTATTCAGCAAACATTGCTTGCTGGCAAAGCGATGTTGGCTTCATACAAAGGAAAGCAAGGCGCCACAATCGATTATATTATTCATTTGCTCCGAATACCTGAACTAGTTGAAGAAAAATATGACACTGATTTAAGTCCTGATTTTAAAAAATTAGTAGAAGGATATTGTGCTGGTATGAATGCTTATGCCAAGCAACATCCCGATGAAGTGTTGGTTAAAAAATCTTTTCCTGTTACACCAAAAGAACTAATACAGTGTACAATTTTACAATTGTCAATTTTGTCTGGTGCCGACAAGGCTTTGTCATCCATTTTCAATGGAACAGTTCCTTTAATTGAAAATTATAAAACTGCCGGCAGCAATGCTTTTGCATTCAATAGTGCTAAAACAACCGATGGTCAGGTTTATCTTGATATCAATGCCCATCAGCCTTTAGAAGGTCCCGTTGCATTTTATGAAGCGCATCTTAATAGCGACGAAGGCTTGAATATTTTAGGAGCAAATTTTCCTGGTGCACCATGTATTCTTCATGGGTGTAATGAAAATTTAGGCTGGGCACATACTGTTAATGATCCTGATAAACTTGATGTTTACCAGCTGGAAATAAATCCTGAAAATAAAATGCAATACAAGTTTGATGGAGAGTGGCTTGAACTTGAAGAAAAAAAAGCTCCATTGAAAGTAAAGATCAAAGGGTTAATAATTCCGGTAAATAAAAAAACATATTGGAGTAAGTACGGACCTACAATTATTACAGATAGGGGTACGTTTTCCATTCGCATGCCTTCATTAATGGATATCAGGGGAATGGAACAGTGGTATCGTTTTAACAAGGCAAAAAACTTCACTGAATTTAAATCAGCATTGAACATGCTTGCCATACCAGGTTATAATATTGTTTATGCTGATCGGTATGACACTATTTTTTATGTGAGCAATGGAAGGATACCAGTCAGGGATCCGAAATTCAATTGGAAAACAACCCTTCCTGGTAATACTAGTACTACATTATGGAATGAGTTGCATCCTTTTTCAGATTTGCCGCAAGTGCTTCAACCGAAGAGCGGATTTGTATACAATACCAATCATTCGCCTTTTCATTCAACTGAAGGTCCTGAAAATCCCATTATTAAATTTCCAGATATGGGCTATGAAACATTGGAAAATAACCGTAGCATGAGATTTGCAGAGTTGGTTGCTGCAAATGATAAAATATCTTACGAAGTTTTCAAAAAGATAAAATTTGACCGACAGTTTCCATCCAAGTTAGCCTTCCCCATTAATATCGATAGTATTTTTTTGTTAAAGGAAGAAGATCATCCTGAAATTGCAGATCTCATTTCAAACTTAAAAAATTGGGATCGAATTTCTAACGCAGAAAGTATTGGCGCTGGTACTTTTCTTAAACTATATCAAT
>CAMBGO010000163.1 GCA_945866165.1 Chitinophaga pinensis
TTTGGTTTTAACAGTTCATACAATTGAAAATTGACTTACCTTATCGTCATATTACTTTTTGTTATTGCTTTTGGCCTCGCAAGTTTTGTATGGATTTATTCCAAAAAGCCAAAAGCAGCACCTAAAATAATGCAACAAGATGCTTCAAATTCAACAATTCTTGTGTTGCAAGCCTATGAAAGATTAATTACGCTGTCGGAGAGAATCGGATTTAATAAATTGACCGAAAGACTTTTATCCGACATTCTATCCGCAAATGAACAGGCAAATGTGTTTATAGAAGCGATTAGAAATGAATATGAATATAACCTATCCCAGCAAATATATGTATCTGACAAGGCATGGCAGATGGTTACTGATTTTAAAGAACAACAAATATTTATTATCCGTCAGTTAGTAAATGTAATCCCCAATAATGCTCAAGGAGCCGATTTGTCAACAGCCATGATTCAATTTATAAATGCGGACGAACAGGCTTCGCTACAATCAATAGTCATAGAAACCCTTCGATTTGAGGCACGTCAACAATTCTAAACTACCTAACCTTAAACCTATGGGCACAATTAGAAAAACAGATTCAGGAATAGAAATCAAGAAAGTTTATAGTTCTGAAGATGTAAAGAAGGAGCAACCATTTCCAGGGGAATATCCATACACAAGAGGAATACAGGCAGATATGTATCGTGGAAAGAGTTGGACGATGAGGCAATATGCTGGGTTTTCGACTGCAGAAGAGAGCAATAAACGTTATCAGTTTTTATTATCGCAGGGTGTAACTGGACTAAGTGTAGCGTTTGATTTGCCAACACAAATTGGATATGATAGTGACCACCCTCTTTCAGAAGGCGAGGTAGGCAAGGTTGGTGTGGCAATAGATTCAATAGAAGACATGGAAGCTCTTTTCAAGGATATTCAACTTGAAAAAGTTTCGACATCCATGACAATCAATTCTACTGGATTTATTTTATTGGCTATGTATGTTGCACTTGCAAAAAAACAGGGTGCAGATCTTTCGAAACTTTCAGGTACTATCCAAAATGACATACTCAAGGAATATGCTGCAAGGGGAACATACATATACCCTCCAAAATCCTCTATGCGGATCATTACAGATATTTTTGAGTGGTGCAGTAGTTCGCTTCCAAAGTGGAACACAATATCCATTTCAGGATATCATATACGAGAGGCAGGTAGCAATGCAGTACAGGAAATTGCTTTTACACTGAGCAATGGCAAAGCCTATGTAAAAGCTGCAATTGAAAAAGGAGTAGATATAAATATATTAGGAAAAAGACTTTCTTTTTTCTTCAATTCACATAATAACTTTTTTGAGGAGATTGCAAAATTCAGGGCTGCAAGAATTATATGGGCTGATATAATGAAGTCATTTGGCGCAACTGATCCCAAAGCAATGATGCTCCGGTTTCATGCCCAAACTGGTGGAAGTACATTAACACAGCAACAGCCTCTCAATAACATTTCAAGAATTACACTCCAGGCATTGGCTGCTGTTCTAGGAGGTGCACAATCATTACATACAAATGGATATGATGAAGCATTAAGTCTTCCGTCTGAAGAAGCTGCACAAATAGCCCTAAGAACCCAACAGATTATTGCATTTGAATCTGGCGTTGCAGATACAGCGGACCCACTTGGAGGATCCTATTTCATAGAATCACTTACAGATACAATGGTATCAGAAAGCCTTAAAATTATTAGTCAGATTGATGATATGGGAGGCAGTGTTCGTGCAATCGAAGAAGGATTTATGCAAGAACAAATTGCAAGAAGCGCATATACATATCAGCAGGAAATTGAAAATAAAGACAAAATCATTGTGGGAGTAAATAGCTTTGAAAACAACAATGAGATTGAACCTCAAAACAATTTAGTTGATGATCAAATTCAAGGAATTCAAATAGAAAAGATTAAGAATCTCAAAACAAGAAGAGATAACGAATTGGCATCAAGCTGTCTTGCTGAAATCGAACAAGCTGCAAAAGGAAATACAAACCTAATGCCCATCGTTATCAAAGCGGTTGAAAACAATTGTACATTGGGTGAAATAGCAGGATGCCTTAGGACTGTTTTTGGTGAATATAAAAGTTAACTAAATCCAACGAACATAAAACTCATTGAATTCTGTTCGAAAATCATTTACATCATTTTCGAAATTTTCAAATTTTTCATGCAGATTTTGATGATGAATTAACTGCACCTCCTTATCAAGAGAATTTGAAAAAACAAGTTCAAACTCAATTTCATTCAAATGTTCTGAAACGTAAATCGAGAGTTCGTTTAATTGAATAAATAGAGCGTCCAATCTTTCACTGAATACATTTTTATTTAATTCAATCTGAGGAGAATAATCCAACACATCAAGTGCATCCATACGGTCCTTAATAATCTTTAAATACGATCTATAGAATTCCAGGGAGTTCAGCCATTCAATATGCTCTGATTTGTGAGGGGATGTTTCTGTGATCAGCATTGTATTTATTTTAACCAAATATCGGTTACAGGCAAGCATCACAAATATGATTGACCACGATAAAAGAGATGATCTTTATCATCAATATGATCTTATAGGAAAAAATCAATATTATGCATACATCTCCTCACGAAGTTGATGCACGCGCTTATCCTCAAAATATTCATCGAATGTCATCAATCGGTCAATTGTCCCTTTTGGAGTTAATTCAATAATACGGGTGGCAACCGTTTGCATAAAAGTATGATCGTGTGAAGTTAAGAGTACAACACCAGGGAAGTTGATACAGCCTTCATTGAAACTTTGGAGACTCTCCAAATCAAGGTGGTTAGTTGGTTGATCAAGCATAACACAGTTTGGACTTTGCAACATCATTCTACTTACCATGCAACGCACTTTTTCTCCCCCACTCAACACCTTTGTTTTTTTCTGGATATCATCACCAGAGAATAACATCTTGCCTAAGAAACCACGAAGAAAAGGCTCATCGGCATCCGTTACATGTGCTGGAACAAATTGTCGCAACCATTCCATCAGCGAATCGTCACTATTAAAAAACTGAGTGTTCTCAACAGGAAGATATGATTTGGTGATTGTTGTACCCCACTCGTATTTTCCAGCATCAGCGGGTTGCAAATCATTGATGATTTCAAAGAATGCTGTTATAGCCAATGCGTCCTTGCTGATAAGCGCAATCTTTTCACCTTTGTTAACAGTGAAGTTTATCTTATTAAATAACAAACGTCCATCAACAGATTTGGACAGGCCCTCCACATGCAAAATCTGATTGCCCACTTCTCGCAATGGCTGGAAAATGATGCCAGGATATTTTCTATTGGATGGTTCAATTTCATCAATAGTAAGTTTTTCAAGAGCCTTTTTCCTAGAAGTTGCCTGCTTTGACTTCGATGCGTTGGCACTGAAGCGCGCAATGAAATCCAATAATGCCTGACGCTTGTCTTCTGTCTTTTTATTCTTATCATTTATTTGGCGTGCCATCAATTGAGATGACTCATACCAAAAAGTATAGTTTCCTGTAAAAACCTTGATCTTTTGTCTGTCAACATCCGCTACATGGGTACATACAGCATCTAAAAAATGTCGGTCGTGGCTAACCACCAACACAATATTCTCATAGTCTGCCAAAAAATTCTCAAGCCAACCTATGGTTTCAATGTCAAGGCCGTTGGTAGGCTCATCGAGTAACAAAATGTCTGGATTTCCAAAAAGTGCTTGTGCAAGCAATACCCTCAGCTTCATATTGGATGGCATATCCTTCATCAAGGTTTGGTGGTACATTTCCGTAACACCCAGGTCATTTAAAAAAGTGGCAGCATCACTTTCAGCGGTATACCCACCCATTTCACCAAATTCCCCCTCAAGTTCACCAGCACGTATTCCATCCGCTTCAGAAAAATCTTCTTTAGCATAAATCAATTCACGTTCCTGAGAAATTGACCACATTTTTTTATGCCCCATCAACACCGTATTCAAAACAGTTTGCTCGTCAAATTGAAATTGATTCTGATTCAACACTGCAAGTCGTTCCCCAGTAGTAATTTCTATAGTTCCTTTATTAGGCTCAATTTCACCACTCAAAATTTTTAAAAAGGTACTCTTACCTGCTCCATTTGCACCAATTACACCATAACAGTTACCCTTTACAAAATTGATGTTAACCTCGTCAAAGAGAACCCTTTTACCATAGGCCAATGTGATATTCCTAGCACTAATCATAATGATTCGATTTATTCATTTGAGGTTGCAAAGTTAATCTATTTGACTGTTTTGAAGTACAAAAATGATATTCTTGCCACTTGAAACAAGCATTTGAAATAATGATTAAAAATCAACCAAAAAAGGAATTTCATATTCTTTAAATGGTTAATTTTCAACATAAAATCAATTATAAATGAGAAATAAATTAATCCTAGCCATACTACCACTGTGTTTGATGGCTTTATCTATCAAGGCCCAAACGGCTTTACAAAACCAAATTGACAACAAGGCAAAGGCTATTTCTGCTAAACTAGTTGAATGGAGAAGGCATATACACCAAAACCCAGAGTTGGGAAATAGAGAGTTCAAAACGATGGAATTCATTGCGGCACACCTTAAAAGCCTTGGACTAGAAGTAACTACCGGTGTGGCTAAGACTGGCGTAGTGGCTATCTTAAAAGGTGGCAAGCCTGGCCCAATTATTGCACTCAGAGCAGATATTGATGCCCTGCCTGTAAAGGAAAGAGTAGATGTTCCATATAAATCAGTTGCTGTGGCTGAATACAATGGAACCAATGTTTCAGTTATGCATGCATGCGGACATGACACACACACTTCAATCTTAATGGGGACCGCAGAAGTATTGTCATCAATGAAAAAAGACATTGCAGGAACAGTTAAGTTCTTCTTTCAACCTGCAGAAGAGGGATCACCTGGCAACGAAGAAGGTGGTGCTCCATTAATGATCAAGGAGGGTGTTATGGAAAACCCTTCAGTAGAGGCTGTATTTGGATTACACATCGCATCAAGTTTAGAAATTGGTAGTATAAAATATGTTAGTGGTTCAATGATGGCATCATCAGATTGGTTTACCATTAAAATAAAAGGAAAACAAACCCATGGATCATCACCTTGGTCTGGCATAGATCCTATTGTCGTTGGCGCTCAATTGATAAATCAATTTCAAACGATTGTAAGCAGACAAGAAGACCTAACTATTGCACCTGTTGTAATCACAGTTGGAAAATTTCATAGTGGAGTAAGATCAAACATCATCCCAGAAGATGCAGAAATGGAAGGTACCATTAGAACACTTGACAGTAAGATGCAAAAAGATGTGCATGAAAAAATGAAAAATATTGCAAAG
>CAMBGO010000164.1 GCA_945866165.1 Chitinophaga pinensis
ACTGTTAATGGAACATCACAAATTCTAAACTCTACTGTACCATAAAAAGGATGAACGCGCAGATCCCACCATATTTTTTTTGCATTATCAATACAATTCGTTTTTATAAGCATATTTACATAGTTCTCATAAGAACTATAGCTTTCGAAGTAATCTGGAATACCCGTTCTAGGAAATTTATCAAACACCTTAGTTCTATATGACTTAAAGCCAGTTTGCCTGCCTTCCCAAAATGGGGAATTGGTGCTCAAGGCAAATACATGTGGTAAAAAATACCTTGCTGAATTTGCTATGTGAATAGCCATCTCTTTTGAAGGCATCCCGACGTGCACGTGCAATCCAAAGATGAGGTTAGATCTAGCAGCATCTTGCATCTCATTCACAATCTCAACATATCTTTCATTTTCTGTGATAAGCTGTTTTCTCCATGTGCTGAATGGATGTGTTCCTGCAGCACCCATGCTAAAGCCAAGTGTTCCTGCTATTTCACTGATTGTTTTTCGTAAATTATGTATGTCAATTCTTGCTTCTTCAACATTTGCACAAACATCTGTTCCTACTTCAACAACAGCCTGGTGCATTTCCGCTTTCACTTTTTCTGAAATGATTTTTTGTCCTTCAATTACAATTTTCTGTTCATGGCTTATTAGTTCTTTACTGCTTGGGTCAAGCACCATGTATTCTTCTTCTATTCCAACAGTGAAGATTTTGTAATTGATCATAACGAACCTTTTTTATTTTAAAGCCTTTCCTAATGAACTGTTTTTGATAAATTCACCCCAAGATAGATTTCCTGTCTTAGGATTTTTATTTTCAGCTACTTCAATGAGGTAATTTGCCGCATGTTCAATAACCCATTCAAAGTTTTCTGCACCAACGCTCTGTAGGTCTGCATCAGGTGCAGGATTGCAAAAGTCAATGGCATAGGGAATACCATCTCGGATAGCCAATTCAACAGTATTGAATTCATATCCAAGGTTATTGTTGATTTTTAATACAATATTTTCCATCTCTTTTAATAATGCCTTTCCGGGGTTAAAGGAGGCTACATACCTCAGATGGTGTGGGTTGCGGGGTTCATATGGCATGATATGAACATGCTTTCTGCCAATACAATAACACCTGTAATAATGGTCAAATACTATTTCTTCCTGTAGCAACATTACCAACTGACCTGTTTCGGCGTGCTTTTCAAAAAAGTCTTCTTTGGATTCAACACGGTAAACATTTTTCCAGCCTCCACCTGCAAAAGGTTTCATATATGCTGGAAATCCAACATAATCAAATATTGCTTTCCAATCGAGGGGATATTTTAAGTTTGAAAATGATTCATCTGATGTATCGTCTGGTAATTCTCTCGACGGGAGTATTACTGTTTTTGGAACTGGTACGCCTATTTTTGTGGCCAATGCATTATTGAAAAATTTTTCATCAGCACTCCACCAAAATGGGTTGTTTAGTACCGCTGTTCCACTAATAGCGGCATTTTTAAGATATGCACGGTAAAAAGGAACATCTTGTGATATTCTATCTAGTATCACTGCATATCCCGATTCCTCGCCCTGCATCACCTTGTCAATTTGAACAGATTCTGCTTTGATTCCTTTTTTCTTTTTTTGATTGATTCTAGTTATTAATGCTTCAGGGAAACTTCTTTCCTTGCCATATAGGATACCTATTTTCTTATTCATGCCTCACTTAATTGTTTGTTTTAAAGTTATGAAATATTTCATGTTAATTTTATTGTTCTGAATTTTAATTGCCCTAGTTGCAAATACATTTTTTATTTTTGCCATTTATAAAATACAGTACGCACACAATTCAATGAACGTTCAAAGGCAAACAATTATTTCTACAAACCTTAAAAGGGCAGTTATTTTCGAAATTTATACCAATAATTCATTTGATCATAACAAGGATGTCAATCTTTTATTAATTAATGATGGACAAGATCTTCCCCAAATGAATTTTATACGAACCGCTAAAGGCTTATCTGATTTTAATGGGATGTCGCAATTAGTTTGTGTTGGCATACACGCTGGTCTGGAACGAAAACAGGAATACGGTGTTGCCGGAATACCTGATTACCAAAAGCGGGGATCTAAAGCAGCAAGTTACAGTGATTTTGTAATGCATGAATTGATTCCTGCTTTGATTAAACAACTTGCTATTGCGTACTTCAAGGAAAAGTACTTTTTGGGTTTCTCACTTGGTGGACTAATGGCTTTTGATATTGCGATGGATTTTCAGCACGAGTTTGATGCTGCAGGAGTTTTTAGTGGATCTTTTTGGTGGAGAAGCATGGCATTGGGAGAGGGTTATAGTGATTTTGAACACCGCATCATCCATAAAAAAGTTCGTTCAAAAAATGCATCAGGTAATCAACGTTTTTTCTTTCAAGCTGGAAAGCTTGATGAACTAGCTGATAGAAACAACAACGGTATCATCGATTCTATTGATGATACCGTTGACTTGATTGCTTCACTCGAAAAAATTGGTTACCTGGCAGGAAACCAATTGGCGTATTTTGAACTTGAAGATGGAGGCCATAACATCGAAACTTGGAGTAGGGTTATTCCAGTATTTATGAAATGGCTGCTCTCAGAACAATAGTTACTTTATTTTAACAGGCACTTCTATATTTTCCCACCTGATAAAAATCTTACCATCTGCAATAGCAAAGCTAAGTGCTTCGTTAAAGGCAGCTGATTTTCCGGGCTTTACCTTTACCCTCAACACATCATCTTCTTGCTTGTAGCTATAGGCACCCCACTGCTTTGGTTTTTTATTGAAGATGATTGTCCATTCTGATTCTTCAGGAATAGTAAAGAGACTGTATGAGCCTTTCGCTAAAGTCTGACCTTCTACTTTTACATCGGCATCCACATCAATTACAGTGGCATCATTTGCGCCAGTCCTCCAAACTTTTCCATAGGGTACTAATTCGCCCCATACTTTTCTGCCCTTTACAGAAGGAGAGCCATAGGTTATTGTGATGTTTGCAGCTCCTGATTTTCCAGTTGCTTTTAATGCAGGACTTGCGGGTTTTGCCTGATCTTGGGCACAGGCAACCATGCTGATTAGTGAAATTAAAATGATAAGAGATGAATTGATGATTTTTTTCATAATTTGATTTTTAGTTTCTATTTATTGAATGTTAATGTAATTGTCGTTTGTAAAGTTGAACTGTGTTCTGTAACCCCAGGTACAACGCATCACAGATCAATGCATGGCCAATACTTACCTCATCAATATAGGGAATATTTTTGATAAAATAACCAAGGTTGTGCATATCGAGGTCATGTCCTGCATTGATTCCTAAGCCTAGACCTGTTGCAATTGAAGCAGCAACACAATATGGCTCAATAGCTTTATCAGGGGATTGAATAAACTGTTTAGCATATTGTTCTGTATAAAGTTCAATCCTATCTGTTCCAGTAGCGTTGGCACCTTCAATCATCGATGTTTCAGGATTGCAAAATATACTTGTTCTGATTCCTGCATTTTTAAAAACAGAAATCATCTCTTTTAGGTATTGTTGATGTGTAATGGTATCCCATCCATGGTCTGAAGTGATCTGAGCTCCTGCATCAGGCACCAAGGTTACCTGAGCAGGCTTTGTTTCAAGAACCAATTGAACAAATTTTTCCTCCCTGCAATTTCCTTCAATATTTAATTCAACTGGTAATATCTTTTTCAGTTCCCTCACATCAGCATAGCGTATATGTCTTTCATCTGGCCTGGGATGTACTGTAATTCCATCAGCTCCAAATGCAACAATATCAAGTGCAGTCTTAATGAGGTCTGGATTGTTTCCACCTCTGCTGTTTCTCAGTGTTGCTATTTTATTGATGTTTACTGAAAGCTTAGTCATGCCTGTTTTGCAATAATTTAAATTCGTGAATATCTGTCTGTTGTAAAGTTCTTTAAATTAATTCAAAACATAACCCCAATGATTATTTTACTTTTAAAAATCATTTTATTCTGAACCCTGTCAAATATATTTTAAAATAAAAACCCGGTAAGATTACCGGGTTTTTTATCAACATAATTATTAGTATCTGTATTGATCTGATTTGAATGGCCCGGTTATTGGAATGCCTAAATAACCTGCTTGTTCTGATGTAAGCTCGTCCAATACCACACCAATTTTTGCAAGATGAAGTTTAGCTACTTTTTCATCGAGGTGCTTTGGAAGTACATACACATTCTTGTCATATTTCGAATGGTTGGTCCACAACTCAATTTGTGCAAGGGTTTGATTTGTGAACGAATTGCTCATTACAAAACTTGGATGACCTGTTCCACAACCTAGGTTTACCAGTCTTCCTTCTGCCAACAATAGAATATCGTTTCCATCAACATTATAAAGGTCCACTTGTGGTTTGATGGTATCTTTTGTGTGACCATAATTTGTATTCAACCAGGCAACATCTATTTCAATATCAAAGTGTCCAATGTTACAAACAATGGCCTTGTCTTTCATGGCTTTGAAATGTGCACCGGTGATAAGATCGCGGCAACCTGAAGCAGTTACAACAATGTCAGCCTCTTTAACAGCATCAATCATTTTCTTTACTTCAAACCCATCCATCGCAGCTTGTAATGCGCATATTGGATCAATTTCTGTTACAATAACACGGCAACCTGCACCAGCCAATGATGCTGCTGAACCTTTTCCCACATCACCATAACCACCAACAACTGCAACTTTACCCGCAAGCATTACATCAGTAGCCCTTCTAATGGCATCTACCAATGATTCTTTGCAACCGTATTTGTTATCAAATTTTGATTTGGTAACACTGTCGTTTACATTGATAGCGGGCATAGGAAGTGTTCCTTTTGCAACGCGCTCATATAAACGATGCACACCAGTTGTAGTTTCTTCTGAAATACCTTTTACATGTTTTACGAGTTCAGGGTATTGATCCAACACCATGTTAGTAAGGTCTCCTCCATCATCTAAGATCATGTTCAATGGTTTGTCTTCACCACCAAAAAACAATGTTTGCTCAATACACCAATCAGCTTCTTCTGTGCTTTGACCTTTCCATGCAAAAACGCCAATACCCGCGGCTGCGATAGCTGCGGAAGCATGGTCTTGCGTTGAAAATATATTACATGAACTCCATTTTACTTCAGCTCCTAGTGCTACCAGGGTTTCAATTAGTACGGCAGTTTGAATGGTCATGTGCAAGCATCCAGCAACGCGCGCACCCTTCAGTGGTTTAGATGGACCATATTCTGTTCTAAGAGCCATTAGTCCTGGCATCTCTGCTTCTGCAAGCCTGATTTCTTTGCGTCCCCATTCTGCAAGACTGATGTCTTTAACCTTATAT
>CAMBGO010000165.1 GCA_945866165.1 Chitinophaga pinensis
ACTATTAGGCATCATTGCTTTACCCAAATTACTCATTTCATTAATTTCCTGTGGATGTATATTTTTATTGGAATGGAAACTTTGTCAATTTCTATTCAAGCGAAAGATATTTTTCAGGCTCTAGTTATTTAAAACCAACTTGGCAATACTTCCATTCGTGCCCGCAAGATAAACAGCATTGGAGTCTTTAGCTTTTTTAACCACATGAAAACTCTTATTAGAAATCAAGGTCCAATTTAGTCCTCCATCAATAGAAACATCAACTCCTGATGTGCCACAGGCAATTAAAAATTGTTCAGTAATGTAAGACACACTGCTTCGATATCCATGCAAACTATGTTGGGGTTCGGAAACCAATACATTTTTCCCAATTGAAAATTGAACAGAAGTACTATCAACTAATTTGTCATTGGAGAAATTACCTCCAACAACAATCCCTTTTTTTCCGGATGGTGAAATGTCCGTAGCATTTGCCCCCGTAGAATTTCCACCCATTTGAAGCGGCAGAGACAAACAACTATTTCCGTAAAAAATCCTTGAAGTGACTCCACTGGAGACATAGATATAATTATGAGATTTTTTTAAGCGCTTTTTCATTGAAATATTTGAACCACTGGAAGCAAAAAAAGCTTCTCCTGGATTCATTTGAGAGCATTGATCTTTTTTTACGACTTTCCACGAGTCACCATTATCACTCGTTTCTGCCAAAAATACTTTACCATCAATTGGATCGCCTACTACAACACCTTTTCCACCATTAAAATCCATAGCATCCAAAAACATTCCTGGAGTTGAATCTACAAAAACCTTCTTCCATGTATTTCCGCCATCCCATGTTTTTAATATAAGTGCTGGTTCTGAAATAGCCATGATGACAGCAGTGCTTGAGTCGAATGCTTCTATGTCGCGAAAATCCCTGCTTTCATAATTTTTTACCTTGACCCATTTGAAAGTCAGCCCTCCATCTATACTTCGAGCAATCATCCCACTGCTTCCACTTACCCATGTAATTTTTTCATTTACGACAGACAAACCCCTTAATGATGTTTTGGTGCCTTCACTTAGTACCTGTATAGATTGACTGAATAAAGATTTCATACAAACCAGAACAATCAAAAGAATCAACAATTTTTTCATGGTGTTTAAGATTGGAAACAAACTTATTTAAAGTAATTTGTAAGAGTAATTAAAAGAATAAGATAATCAAATTAGGAATATTAATAACCAAATCATTTCTTACATTCATGAAAGTCCCTTTAGATGAAATCAGCACCCAAAAGATTATAATTTAAATAATATGTCTTCAAATAAACAAACAAACAAGGCTTGGAAATACAACACTAATTATCCATCATTGGACGACCTGATTAAGAAAGCAAAAAAAAGAATTCCAAAGTTTGCATACGAATATCTTGCTGGAGGCTGTAATGAAGATGTTAACTTAGTCAAGAATACTTCAGAACTTAGAACTGTTGAACTGCTTCCTTATTACCTAAGCGAACACAAAGGAAGTGATTTATCAGTTGAATTATTTGGACATACCTATGATGCACCATTTGGTGTAGCTCCAATTGGGTTACAAGGATTGATCTGGCCCAATGCACCAGAAATACTAGCAAAGGCTTCAGTGAAACATAATATTCCCTTTATTCTAAGCACCGTAAGCACTTCAAGCATCGAGCGTATAGCAGAAATAACAGAAGGAAAAGCATGGTATCAGCTTTACCATCCTGCTGAAAATGAATTAAGAGACGATATTATTACACGTTTGGAAAAATCAGGATACGATATTCTTGTATTGCTTTGCGATGTTCCTTCTTTTGGATTCAGACCAAGAGACATCAGAAATGGATTAGCAATGCCACCAAAGATGAGCATCAATAATATTTTACAAATCATGGGGAGACCCTCCTGGGCATTAAATACATTGATGCATGGAACACCAAGCTTTGCAACACTTAAACCCTACATGCCTAAGGGATTGAACATGGGACAGCTAGGGCTTTTCATGAACAAAACATTTTCTGGCAGATTGAACCCAGAAAAAATTGCTCCGATTAGAGATAGATGGAAAGGCAAGCTAATTTTAAAAGGATGTGCAACTATCGAAGATGCTGAATCGGCAATTTCACTTGGGCTTGATGGCCTCATTGTTTCCAATCATGGTGGACGTCAAATCGATGCAGGACAATCCACTATTAAATCATTGTCTCCAATAGTTGATAAATACAAAGGAAAGATCAAGATCATGATGGATAGTGGAATTCAGTCAGGCCCAGACATTGCAAGAACGCTTGCTGCTGGAGCAGATTTTACTTTTCTTGGACGATCCTTCATGTATTCTGTTGCAGCGTTGGGTGAAGAAGGGGGTGACCATATGATGGGTATGTTAAAAACGCAGTTACATCAAGTAATGGACCAGGTATGCTGTAAAGGGGTGCGTGATCTGCCAAACCATTTAGTAAAATAAAAGATTTATACTTATGAAAATACTCATACTAGATGGGTATACTCTTTTTCAGGAAGATATTGAATGGAAAATATTGGAACAATTTGGAACAGTAGAATACCATCATCGTATCTCAAAAAATAGTATCAATGAATTAGACAATGACTTTGATGTTATCATAACAAACAAAGCACTGGTCGGGAAAGAAGAGCTTTCCCATTTTAAAAAGCTCCAATTAATAATTGTATCCGCTACAGGATATAATTGTGTTGATATTAAATCTTGTGCTGAAAAAGGTATTCAGGTATCAAATGTTCCTGCATACGGTACGTTCTCTGTAGCCCAACACACCCTATCACTTTTATTACATCATAGCAATCATGTTGCATTGCATGATGCATCTGTGAAATCAGGAGCATGGGCTAAATGTATTGATTGGACATACACATTAGCTCCCATAAGAGAATGGGAAGGAAAGACACTTGGAATAATTGGAATGGGAAATATTGGATCATGCTTTGCAGGTATGGCAGAAAGCATGGGCATGAAGGTGATATATCATCACACAAGGGATCTTCAATTACCTAACAGAAAATTTGCAGACATCAATGAATTAGCATCAACATCTGATGTAATTAGTTTGCATTGTCCGCTCAATGAAAAAACGGAGAAGCTCATCAATAAAAATTTTCTATCAAAAACAAAAGAAAATGTGGTTATACTCAATACTTCAAGAGGAGGCCTTATTGATGCAGTCGATCTAAGAAATTATTTGCTGGAACACACATCAGCAGCAGCATTGCTAGATGTATTAGAAAAAGAACCACCACCAGTTAACCATCCATTAATTGGACTTCCCAATGCAACCATTACACCACATATTGCCTGGATAAGTATTGAGGCAAGAAAAAGAATTTTTTCAACAATGATAGAAATTTTGAATTTCTATAAAAATGGGGAGCCCTTAAACAGGGTTAATTAAAATATAAGATTCAACTTTCTTTTCGGTGCCAATAAGACGCCAATATTGAACCGCTAATATTCATTAGAGGCCCGAATACAGCAGCAGCCAATCCTACGGTAGCAATCTTACCCATTCCCTTTGCAATACCCGATGCCAATCCACCGTTTTGCATGCCAACTTCAATTGCGATAGTTCTGCAATCCCTTTCTTCCATTTTAAATAACCTACCCGACCAATAGCCAAGAAAATATCCTGCTAAATTGTGAATGAGTACGAGTAATACCAACAAAGGCCCAATTGTCAGAAGGCTATCCCTTCCGGCGGCGGTTATAACAACAATTATCATGGCTATTCCAAACATTGATACCACTGGCATTGATTTATTTAACCATGCTGATCTACCTGCTAGTAATTTATTGAAAATAAGTCCTGCTCCAATAGGAAGCAAAATCATTTTTGAAATATCCCACATCATATTCACGATGTTGATATCAACCATTTCACCTGCCAACAATTTCATCAGTAAAGGTGTAACAAATGGCGCAAGCAAAGTAGTGATTGAGGTTATTGTAATTGACAAAGCCAAATTAGCCTTAGCCAGATAAGACATCACATTTGATGCCAAGCCACTGGGCGAGCAACCAATCAATACGATACCTGCAGCAATTTCAGGACTGAATCCGCTTACATTTGCAAGAAGAAATCCCAAACTTGGCATAATCACGAACTGACTCGCAACTCCTATAAAAACTCCTTTAGGTGACTTTAGAACGGTGTAAAAATCATCCACACTCATGGACGTACCCATACCAAACATGATTAATTGAATAAGGGGGGTAATCAATCCTGATAATTTAAATCCACCCCATTCTGTAAATAATCCTGGATAGAATAGTGAAGAGCATACAGCAGCGAAAATCATCGTAGTATAACTGAACTGCTTTAAATAACTGAAACCTTTAAAGCCCAATGCCAATAATATTAGTGCAGCGATTATGAATATTCCGGACCATTCAACCTTGCCTATAAAGAAAAGAGATAAAAAAATGATGGTACAGAGACCAGACAGCACTAATAATATACGACTAGAATTAATCATGTTTTTTAAAATTTCTTCGACTAACCTTATGAAAGTATTTTAATGGCCTGTCTTGCGAGCAGCTTCCACTCTTTTCCTTGCTTTTGCCAAACCATTAATACATAAAGTTTTGATGCACTAGGCTTGCCATCCGCCATTGTTTCAGCCTGAAACTGTAGCCTAACAATCGCAGCTTTCCCACTGATGCTTATAGATTGCTTGCTGTGATCTAATTTCAGATAGGCATTTTCGCCACTCGTAATTTTTCTGATGTACTCTTTCTTGTCTTCAATGAGTCCATTTGAATGCCCATAACTTAATTTTTCTGTAGTTAGATTATCCAATGAATTTCCATCAGCAGAAACCATTGCTTGACGCAGTGATTCCACTCGATCAGTAACTTCTTTTTCTTGTTTACTTTGTGCGGATAGTAAAGAAGTCAACAGCAAAAAAACAAATAAGATCAAATTCCTTTTCATAATTACACGTATTAATTGATCAATGATAAAAAAACCAAGTTTGACAATTAAAAATAAGATTATTTTAAACTGAGAAACCGGTTTTTTTATTAGACATAACTGAACACTGATTTATGGACGTATAATCGTACCGTCCCCTTTTCTAACCTGCCAATTAGACTTGGTTGTAATAGGATATTTTGCGGCTTCTTTTTCATTTACATCAACACCAAGACCAGGCACTTCGTTAACAGACATATAGCCATTATTCATGGTTGGACAACCACTGAAAATAGTTTTCAATTTATCTGAGAAATGAACGGCCTCTTGTATTCCAAAATTCCATACTGCCAAATCTATATGTGCATGGGCAGAATGACCAACTG
>CAMBGO010000166.1 GCA_945866165.1 Chitinophaga pinensis
AAGTAATTGACAATGAAAAATTGAATATGCCCGGAGCAGCTGTTAGGATAGTACCCGGAAATTCAACCAAAGTAACCAATCAGTCTGGTTCAGCTGTTTTTCAGCAATTAAAGGCGGGAAGTTATACAGTGACTATATCTTATATCGGTTACCAACTACAGGAGTTTTCTGTTGAGGTAAAGGATGGATATAATGAATTTACCAAACAAATGTCCGTTGGAGCGACTGTTATGAAGGATGTAATCGTTTTAGGAGATCGATTGAAAGGACAAGCTAAAGCGTTGAATCAGCAAAAAAATAATTTAAACATATCCAACGTAGTGTCATCTGATCAAATCGGTCGTTTTCCAGATGCAAATATTGGTGACGCGCTTAAACGTATACCCGGTATTACCATGCAGAATGACCAAGGCGAAGCGAGAAATATTATCATCAGAGGTATGGGGCCTGAATTGAATTCAGTAACATTCAACGGTGAAAGGATTCCATCTGCTGAAGGAGATAATAGGAGGGTTCAATTGGATTTAATTCCCTCTGATATGATTCAAACAATTGAAGTGAATAAAACCCTAACGGCTGAAATGGATGCTGATGCAATTGGAGGCTCAGTAAACTTAATAAGTAGGGCACCTTCAAACGGTCTACGTTTGTCTGGAACCCTTGCAGGTGGTTACAATCCAATCCGTAATGGATTTATTGGAACAGGTGGTTTCATTTTGGGAAATCGTTCTGCCAATAAAAAATTCGGATACCTGATTAATGGGTCGATCAATTCAAATGATTTTGGATCAGATAATGTTGAGGCAGTTTGGTCTAAAAGTGCAGCTGGGAAAATATTTGTTTCTGATCATGATATCAGAAAATACGATGTGAAGCGTGTCCGCCGATCATTATCAACTACGCTTGATTTTAAATTATCACCAACCAGTACAATTTACGTTGTAGGTACATACAATTGGCGCGATGACCTAGAAAACAGGTATAGATTGAGGCATAGGTTTAGAGGTGGTGAAACTAATCTTCTATATGATGCTGCAGGAAATATATCAGGATACAAAAATGGAGAGGTTTTAAGACAAACAAAGGGAGGGATAGATAATGATCGAAGTGAGTCAAGACGATTAGAGGACCAACGTGTGCGTTCACTGCAAGTTAGAGGAGACCATTTGTTTGGAAAATTGAAACTTGATTGGAGTGCACAATATGCAAGAGCCTCTGAAAAAAGACCAAACGAAAGGTATGTTTCTATGGGAAGAAGATCTATTGAAGTATCGCAGGATATAAGTGACCCATACTTTCCTTTATTGTCAAGCAAAACACTTTTAACAGACTACACTCGTTTGAATGAGCTCACTGAAGAGTTTCAAGATACATATGAAGAAGATTTCAATGCAAAATTAGGTTTTAGTATGCCTGTTTCTAGCAATGGAAAGAGCGTGCTGAAGTATGGACTTAGGTTACGTGATAAGACAAAGATCAGAGACAATAGCTTTTTTCAATATGTGCCTATAGGTTCAACACTCACTAAATTTGCAAACATTAGTTTGCTTGAATTGTCAGATCAGTCAAGTAGCGATTTTTATGCTGGCACTAAGTATATAGCAGGTAATTTTGTTGATGCGAGTTATTTTGGAGGTCTCAATTTCAATGATGCTGCAAGCTTTACAAAAAAAGATGTACCTGCCGAATACCTTGCTGGCAATTTTACAGCAAAAGAAACAATTACTGCAGGATACCTACAGTTGAACCAAGAGTTTTCTGAAAAACTATCTATGGTTGCCGGACTAAGATTAGAAAACACTTCCTTAAACTACACAGGAAATATTGTTGAAAATGAATCAAGTCTAAAGGGTCAAGCTAGTCTCAAGAACAGTTATCTTGATTTTTTACCAAGCATCAATTTCAGGTTTCAAGCTTCAGAAAATCTTATTTGGAGAGCAGCATATACAACTGGCATAGCTCGACCTAAATATTATGATCTGGTACCTTATTTCAATGTTCTTACCAGCGACCAAGAGCTTAGCACAGGTAATCCAGGCTTAAAGCCTATCAGGTCTAACAATGTAGACCTTATGTTTGAGCGTTATTTCAAATCTATTGGAATTGTTTCAGGAGGTGTTTTCTATAAATATCTCAACAACTTTTTTTATTCATATAGAGATGAAAACTATACTAGTGCAAAGTTCTCCTCCGACTTCCCTGACATAGTTAATAATCCAATTCTTGCAGGTGATAATTGGCAGTTTTTGCAAAGACGAAATGGTAGTTCAGTAAATGTGTTGGGTTATGAGATTGCTTTTCAACGACAACTCGATTTTTTACCTGGGTTTTGGAAAGGCTTTGGAATTTATACCAACTACACTTACACATCGTCTAAAGCAAAAGGAATTTATGATGGTTCCGGCGACTTGATCAGAGAAAATGTAACCTTGCCAGGTACTGCCCCAAATATGTTTAATGGTTCCTTATCATTTGAGAACAAAAAGCTTGTGTTAAGACTTTCAGCTAACTTTACTTCGGCATATGTTGATGACAGCGATGATGCAGGGTATAATTCTGATGAGTTTTTTGATAGGTACTATGACAAACAATTTTTCTTGGATTTTAATGGTTCATATGCAGTAACGAATAAAATCAGGGTGTTTAGTGAAATAAATAATATCACAAATCAGGGTTTGAGATATTATCAGGGAGTGAAAGAAAGAACTGCACAAACTGAGTTTTATGGTGTTAGATTCAATATGGGTATCAAGTTTGATCTGTTGAAATAATATTTTTTTAAGTGAGTAGGTATAAATTTATACCTACTCCTTTTTCCTCTTTATGACTAAAGCTCTCGAAATATTTTTTATATCCTGCCTTATTGTATTTTCAGGATGTAAAAACGATAAATCCCTCCCCCTCAAGCCACTCGTTACAACTGATTCGGTATTTGGTGATAGTGATGATCCAGCTATTTGGATCAATGAGAAGCATATCAACAGTAGCATTGTTTTAGGAACTGATAAAGACAAATTGAATGGTGGTGTATATGTATTTGATTTAAAGGGTAAAATTGATTCAACAAGATCTAAGTTCAATTTAAAACGAGTTAATAATATTGATATCGCCAATCATTTCAATTATCAAAATAAGGACATTGCTATTGCGGTTGCAACGGAGAGAGATAATCATGCAATTCGCGTTTTTTCAATTCCTTCCATGGAATTTATTGATAATGGAGGCATAAAAGTATTTACAGATGATACGGCGAATTTACCGATGGGTATTGCATTGTATACAGATCCTACAAATAAGCTTGTTTATGCCATTGTAGGCCGAAAGGAAGGTCCTAAAGAAGGCTATTTGTATCAGTATTTATTGTATGATAGCAGTGGTCTAATAAATGCTCAGCTTGTAAGAAAATTTGGAGCATATTCAGCAAAAAAAGAGATCGAATCAATTGCAGTAGACAATGAGCTTGGCTATGTTTATTACTCCGACGAGCAATTTGGCATAAGAAAATATTATGCACACCCCGATAGTTCAAATAAAGAGTTGGCTATTTTTGGGCAAAATCAATTTAAGGAAGACAATGAAGGTATTTCAATATATAAAAAACCAGATGGGAAAGGGTATCTTTTAGTTTCAAATCAGTCAGACAACAGTTTTAATGTGTATTCACGTGAAGGAGCTATTGATAATCCTCATAAACATGAGTTGCTGAAAAAAATTAAAGTTAGTTCGCGTAATTCTGATGGATCAGATATCAGTTCAATTAGTTTACCTGGCTTTAAAAATGGATTGTTTGTTGTAATGAGCGATGATAAAACATACCATTACTACAGTTGGGGACAAATTCAAGAAAAACTACAGGACTAGATTGTGTTTTCCACTTTTTGAAGTATTTCCAATTTATTTGTTTCTTATTTACACCACTTTTTATTTGGGGTACACCCGACTGGGCTTGAATAGCTCAAATGATTATTATGCCTTTAATAAGATGATTCATTTGGAATCAAGATCGGAATTGATCCATGGTTCTTGTAATGAAATCTTACCAAATCTTTCTAGTGTTATAATTGTTTAAAGTAGTTCTGTTTATTTTTTTTATTGTTAATATAAACTTGACAATTTGTAAATATACAGCGGTTAACTTACTATGATAATACAGCAACTAAATGAGACTCCGATCTATTACTGTAAAAGATATTTGCAATCGATTTCATAAGAATAAAATGATGCACACATTACCAGTGATTAAAGTAGAACTCAGCGTTGAAGTAAGTTTCGAAACATTTGGCCAGGTATGTTATACAGATGAAAATGGACGATCATGGATCAAAGAACTCGTAGGACCCCTGTGGTCAACAGAAATATTTTTAAAACAACCAAAAGAAATCAAATTAAGCGTTTTTGTTAACAATCAATATTTGCAAAAGGGAAAATCTGTTAAGCTAACAAAAAAAATAGACAATGAAATTATTGATCAACAAGAGTTTCTGTTAACTGGAGATAAGTTATTTGAAGGGTGGTTTAAGCTTGTCTGATTTTTCAAAATAAAGAGTTTCTCATAAATGGGTGAATAAAACGGGGAATGTTTCCACATACCCTTCTTCACTTTAATCCTTGTTCTAGTCATATCTAATTCATACCCCTAGATTGTATCAATTTATGTTGTGATTTAAATCCTGTCTAATTCATTTAATAATTAGTAAATCTTTTCTTAATGATTTCCTCATAAAATATTAACAAAAACAAACTGTCTCAATTTTAAATTGCACTAATGAATAAGTGGGCATCTTTTGTAGCAATTGTAATATTACTCTTGTTTTCTTTCCTACTAATTGATCAGTATATTTTATCTTCCAAGTATTATTTTTATTCGACCTCTTCATTTTCAGGAGATTCACTATATAATCCATATCAAGACATCAATTTAAGGGAATCCAAAATTGCTAATTTTCATGCACACGCCAAAAATGGATTCCTAAATGGTAAGGGAGATCCTAAAGATATTCGTAACCAATATAAAAAAATTGGTGTTGATATTGCTGGCGTTTCTCAATATAATAGTTTACAGAAATCTGTAGTGGATAACAATGACTCTATCTTTATCTACGAACATGGTTTTAATTTAGGCAAAACACATCAATTGATAATTGGTGCCCGCAATGTCGTACCAAAAGACTATCTCTTTTTTCAAACTATTCATAACAAACAAGAAATACTTGAAAAAATTGCTTCTGATACTCAAAATGTAATAGCATTGACGCATCCAGATTTGTCATATGGCTATAATAAGGATGATATCAAACTTTTGCATTTCTATGACTTAATGGAAGTGTTAAGTC
>CAMBGO010000167.1 GCA_945866165.1 Chitinophaga pinensis
CTTCCATGCTTAAATCATCGCTGATATCAAATGTTCGTAGATGTCCGTCAACGGTAGCATCAACAACATTAAGACCCCATGCCAACAAGAAGTATAAAACTGATAGATCCATACTTTTCCTAAATTCATTTCTATAACGCTTTAGCGATTCGGTCGAAATTGGTTTCAAGGACCGCCATATCTGAGCATAATTTGCCGTATCCTGACTTGACCTAACCTGATAGGCGAATCTGGTTCTATCATACCAAGTTTTGTTATAACTAAACAGGGAAACAGGAATTGCGATTGCTCCATATACCAATGGCAGCTTCCAGTATTTCTTATTGTATATCTGGCCAAGACCAGGAATTATTGCGGACCTTAGTGCAGCTTTAGATGCGAATGACTTTACTTTTTTTACCGTATCCTCAACCTTAAAAGTATTCAGTTGAATGGTATCTGAAAGAGTCGATTTTGTTTTTTGGGTATTATTTTTTTCTTGGCTCATACAAGGGGTGATGGCCAACAAACTAACTAACATAATTAAAAAATGACGAGCATTGATTTTCATGATTAATGAATAGTCACTTTCATTTTTGCAAGCAGCCCATTAAGTTCTTCCAATGAGTAATATTCAAATGAAATTTTACCCCTACCTGTTTTGTTGTGATCAATAATGGCTTTTGTGCCGAAATGAGAAGATAATTGGTCCTCTATTTTTTTTATACCGGTCGGTTGTTTTTGGTTTTTCGCCTTCGCCTTAGTTGGATTTTTATAGAGCTGCTTTACCAAGTCCTCAGTTTGACGCACCGAAAGCTTTTTTGATAATATTGTATTGTAAACAAATAATTGTTTTTCAACTTCACCAACATTTATTAATGCACGGGCGTGTCCCATCGATAAAGAGCCAGCTCTTACAGCTACCACAATATCTGGGGGTAATTTCAGCATACGTACATAATTAGATACGGTGCTGCGATCCATTCCCATCCTTGATGCAACCTGTTCATGTGTTAGGTTGCATTCATCCATGAGTCTTTGGTAACTTAATCCAATTTCTATGGCGTTTAGATTTTCTCTTTGTAAGTTTTCCAACAATGCCAATTCAAGCAATTGTTGATCATTAACCTCTCTTACATACACAGGAACTTCTTTCAATTGAGCCAGCTTTGCTGCTCTCCATCTTCTCTCTCCTGCAATTAGTTTGTATTTTCCATTAGCTAGTTTAGTAACTGTTAATGGTTGTATGATATCATGTAACTTGATTGATTCTGCTAATTCTTTAATTTTCTCCTGATCAAAATCTTTTCTTGGTTGTTTTTCATTTGCAAGGATATCACTTAATAGCACTTTAGAGACTGATGTTGTTTGGGTAACAACTTCAGTTTTAAGTTCTCCTTTTGAATTCTTAAGCTCAGAATCTATATTCCCTAAAAGAGAACGAATTCCCTTATTTAATGCTTCTTTTTTATTTGAAGGGTTACTCATTATCTGTTTTTAAAATTCGTTCTGACTGATTGATTTTAGTCATGTTATTTTTTTGAAGTATTTCCTTGGCTAAGTTCAAGTAGTTAATACTTCCTTTACTCTCTGCATCGTATAGTATAACTGGTTTGCCTACACTAGGCGCTTCACTTAGTTTTGAATTCCTGTGTATCAACGTTTCAAAAACCATTTCTTCAAAATGTCTTCTAACTTCGTTTACAATTTGATTACATAATCTTAGTCTTCCGTCATACATAGTCATCAAAATACCCTCAATTTCAAGGGAAGTGTTGAGTCTGCTCTGAACAATTTTTATGGTGTTCAATAATTTGCCAAGTCCTTCTAATGCAAAAAATTCTGCCTGTACTGGTATGGCAACTGAATCTGCAGCAACAAGTGCATTTACAGTTATCAACCCCAATGAAGGAGAGCAGTCAATAATGATGAAATCATATTGACTTCTAACCTCTTCTAGAATATTTTTAATAACATTTTCACGTTGTGGATAGTTGATCATTTCAATCTCAGCACCTACAAGGTCAATATGGGAAGGGATTAAGTCAAGGTTCGGGATGTCTGTTTTCAATATTACATCTTCAGCACGTTTTTCGCCTACCATGCAGTCATAGATGCTTTGTTGTATGTTTTGTAGGTCAAAACCAATGCCTGATGTACTGTTAGCTTGCGGATCAGCATCAACCAACAAGGTCTTAAATTCCAACACACCCAAGCTAGCCGCTAAATTAATTGCGGTTGTTGTTTTTCCAACGCCACCCTTTTGATTCGCTATTCCAATTATACGGGCCATGTAATGTTTACTTTTGCGTAAAATATCATTTTTTTATGGTTGTGCCTAATAGATCCATTTTATAAGCTATATCCAATTTGAATATATACCTAAAAAGTAATATCAGAGGATGACAAATTTATGAAATTTGATGCCATTTTCGGGAACAATAGGCCTAAATTAATGTTAGAATGATTATGAATAATGACATTTACACAATCATTGCGGCAACAAACAGAAAAGATAGCAATTCATACCTCGTGGGATTGCAATATCAACAGAAAATGGCGGTTTTGGGTATTGAGGCGAAACTTTATTCCCTAGAAAACCTTGATTTGAATCAACGATCTCCGTCAATGATGGCTTTTGAGCAGGAGGCGCTTATCCCAACTCAAAAATTCATCATCATTGCACCTGAATACAACGGAAGTTACCCAGGGGTGTTAAAAAGCCTTATCGACCTTAGTGCCATAAAAGAAGCGTGGCCAGGTAAAAAGGCCCTACTCACAGGCGTTGCAACCGGTAGGGGAGGAAATATAAGGGGGTTGGAACATTTAACTGGTACCTTGAATTATCTTAACGTTTTTGTTCATCCTAACCGCCTGCCCCTTTCTTCAATCCATGAGAAAATGGACCTCAAAACAGGTATAATTGAAAAACAAACTTCAGATGCAATAGATTTGCAGATTGCTGATTTTTTAAAATTTTAAAGATGAAGAGACTCCTGGGTTCGTGGATTTTCATAGCTTTTATGTTGTGCATTGATTTTTATGTATTTCAAGCCCTTCGATTGGTTACTGCAAATCTTTCCCTCAAGCCCAAATGGATTATTTATTCTTTTTATTGGTCATTTACAGTCATGGCATTAATCCTTTTTTTTGTACTGCCCAATATCAAGGATGAGATATTACCAGCTCCCATAAAACAATACCTTATTCCAATCCTCATCGGTTTTTTCATTGCAAAACTTGTAGCTGCAATTTTTCTATTTCTTGACGACCTAAGACGTATTTTTTACTGGCTTGGAATCAAATTGGCAACATCCTTTACAGATAAAGTAACATATCCGACAGAGGGAATCACTAGGTCTGTTTTTCTTTCTTGGATTGGGATTGGTTTCGGAGGAAGTATTTTCGGTACACTACTTTATGGATTTGGAAACAAGTATAAATACAGGATTGAAAAAATAAAAATGAAATTTGAAAACCTGCCCCTGGCCTTCAAGGGATTGAAAATTATTCATATTTCTGATATTCATTCTGGAAGTCTTGATGATAAAAAAGCTGTTGAAAAGGGAATTCAACAAATCATCGATCAAAATCCAGATTTAATACTTTTTACAGGCGATTTGGTAAACAATGAAGCAAGTGAAATGGAAGGACTTAAAGATATTTTCAGCAGACTTAAAGCACCATTAGGTGTTTATAGTATTTTAGGAAATCATGATTATGGTGATTATAAACAATGGCCTAGTAAAGAGGACAAAATTGAAAACCTAAATCGATTGAAATCAACCCATATGGAGATGGGATGGAGATTGCTGCTAAACGAACATGTTGTAATCGAAAAAGAAAATGATACACTAGCATTAATTGGTGTAGAAAATTGGGGTGCAAAGGGCAACTTCAGTAAATATGGTGATCTTGCCAAAGCATACGAAGGCGCATCAACTCATCCATTCAAATTATTGATGAGCCATGATCCAAGCCACTGGGAAGCTGAAGTTTGTAAAAATTTTACTGATATAGATCTCATGCTTGCTGGTCATACCCACGGAATGCAATTTGGAGTTGAAATTCCCGGATTTAGGTGGAGCCCAGTTCAATACATGTATAAACAATGGGCAGGTCTCTACGAACAAGCATCACAAAAATTATATATAAATAGGGGATTTGGTTTTCTTGGATACCCTGGTAGGGTCGGAATACTTCCAGAAATAACTCTTATTGAAATGGTTTAAAGCTATTAAATTGATTCGTATTTTTTAATTTATTAATCAAGATGAGTTCCAAACTGCCTAATCCTTTTTTATACTTTTTTTCGATTGTATTTTTTATTAACCTATCGACTCAATATGTTTCAGCACAGGTAAATAATTCAACCATAGATGCCGCTATGGATTTATCGAGTTTAAAAAATGATAGTCTCTTGTCAGAATTGAGAATGCTGCTAGATTCTATGAACAAACCAAAAAGTTTTTTTTCAGCCAACCTCTCATTAAGTAACAAATTGTTTAGTGCTAAAAACAACGCTTTCAATTATCAACAGTCAACTACTAGTTCTGTTGCTTTTTTGCCTTCACTTTCATACTATAATAAATCAGGTCTTGGCTTGGCTTTGACTACTTATTTTCGTAGCAATGGTCAGCAGTCTTCTTTTTACCAAACTGCTGTTACACCTTCATTTGACAAGATTAATAGGAAAGTAATGTATGGGGTATCATACTCATATTATCTAAAATCATCTTCAACTTCTGCTACTCCTTATGTGAATGAAATTTATGGTTACTTTCAGGGGAGAAAGACTTGGATAAGACCTGCCCTTTCATTAGGTTGGGCAAATGGAAATTATAACGATATTTCTGTGATTCCAATTAATATCAATGGCAATAGCAGATTTATAACTGATACATCCAACGTTAAATTGACAGACCTTTCAATTAGTGCTGGCATATCTCATTCCTTTTCATTAAATAAATTGTTTTCAAAAAATGACCTACTAAGCATTACACCACAGATAAGTATTATTGCAGGAAAACAACAATTTACAACAACATCCAATCGTCCTTTTCCTGAATTTAAAGATCGAAATGTTATTCTTGATCGGGTAAGAAAAATCTATAAAGTTCCATCTACTACTAGTACTTCAAATGCATCGGTTCAAACCTTGGCGAGTTCTCTTAATGTTAGTTACATAATACAGTCTATATCCATCTCTTCAGGATATTATATGGGGTTTTATATCAATGGAACACCTGGGAATCGAGTTTCACATATTTTTAACCTTGGACTGGGATTGACGTTTTGATATTTTTAATCTTTTTTTTATAGTATCATTTGTTTTTT
>CAMBGO010000168.1 GCA_945866165.1 Chitinophaga pinensis
TGAAGATTCAGCTACTGCGTGACGAGCAGGTACTCCGTCACATTGTTATCAAACTCGATAAGTACGCCGTCGAGTATAACATTAAAAAGAGAAGTGGTGTATCAACCGGAACCGAAAAAGCAGTGGAGGGTTAATATCATGGCAAAAGCAAATGACATCAAGTACCTTACAGCGATCAAAACCGAACAGCCCAGAAAAAAATTCTGTCGCTTTAAGAAATACGGCATACGGTACATCGATTACAAAGACGGAGAGTTCTTAAAGAAATTCTTGAATGAGCAAGGGAAAATGCTTCCTCGCCGAATTACAGGAAACTCTTTAAAATACCAACGTAAAGTTTCTGAGGCCATTAAACGTGGTCGTCAAATGGGACTATTACCTTACGTAACCGACTTGTTAAAGTAGAACCTCCAACCTAATCACCTAAAGGTGTGACAGTACCGATAAATCGGTATTGGAGTTGGTAAAACTTTTAAAAAATAAATCATGGAAATTATTTTAATTCAAGACGTAAACAACCTTGGCGGAGCAAACGAACTTGTATCTGTCAAAAACGGATACGCTCGCAACTTCCTCATCCCTCAAAAAATGGCTGTTGAGGCTTCTCCTTCCAATCGTAAGCAATTGGAGGAACGTTTAAAGCAATTGAAAAAGAAAGAGGAAAAGATGTTGGCCGACATCAACAAGGTTATTGCAGCATTGCAAGATGGTGCAGTAAAAATCGGTGCTAAGACCGGAACCAGTGGAAAGATTTTTGGTAGTGTAACCAATGTGCAGATTGCTAAAGCTATCAGGGAACAAAAAAATCTTGAGATCGATCGCCGCAAAATACATATCCTAGATGAAATCAAGGAAATTGGAACGTACAAGGCAAGGGTTGATTTCGGAAATGGAAACGAAACTGAAATTTCAGTTGAGATTGCCGCTGATTAAGATCATAAAAAGTTTATATAAAAAAGCCTCCTTCATGGAGGCTTTTTTATTACTATTAGTCACGAAGTTCAATTTATATATCATCATACAAAAGGATTGGTGAGCTCGCTTAAATTAAATTTACACGTGAGTAAATTGATATTGATTTATTTGGCATTTGGAGGCATATGGTGTTCTCAAAAAACTGAAAGAGAACAGGATTCGTTATTATCAAAAACAACACATGTAAAAAATGACACTGTTGTTACACATAAAAAAGTATCAAAAAAAAAGACCTTAGACGCAAAAAAACTTGATAGCCTAGCGATTATAAATTTTTTAAACAGATACCCTGAAGTAGGTCTACTTAAAAATGACCTTATATCCTTTTATCAACAGCGAGATTTTACTTATGCGTGGCTACAGCAATATCTAGTTGCTGAACACACGTATGCCCTATACAATAAAGTATTGCAGCTCATTGACAATGGAATTCCTTATGATGCACCATACATAGATCAATTTAACTCAATCATGGAAAATCAGGCTGCTGTGGGAATAATAGATCAGGTAGCAAAAGAACTAATCATCTCTTGTCAATACTTATATTTTATAAACAACATCAATACCAAACTAGCCGACAAAGACATTGAATCGCTTTCATGGTTTATCATAAAAAAACGCATCAATTATGAAACTTTTTATAAGTCACTGTTAGCTGATAGTCTAAAAAAGAACAAAGATGAACTTTATCCCCAATACTACTTACTACTTGAAGCCTTTAAAACATATACTGCTGCTAAAAATTCAGGAAAGTGGAACTTGATTCACAGCAGCAAAAAGCTATTTAAACCCCAAGATACTAGTGCTGCGATAAGTCAAATAAGAAAAAACCTATACTTACTTGGAGACCTTACATTCGATTCAGGTGATAGTATTTATGATATAAAAATGGTTAGTGGAGTAAATTCGTTTCAAGAAAGACATGGGTTGAAAAAGCAGGAAGTAATAGAATCACAATTTATTAAATCGATGAACATTCCGATGCAAGAACGCATTGAAAAGATTTTGATAAACATGGAACGTTGCAAATGGCTACCAAATGAGACAACTCTTGACTATATCATTGTAAACATTCCTCAATTTACGTTGCAAGCATTTACTGGAGACTCGCTTATTTTCAAATGCAACGTTGTAGTTGGTAAGGAAACAAATCGAACGATGATCTTTAAAGGTGATATAAAACAAATAGTGTTCAGTCCATATTGGAATGTACCTGAGAGCATTTTAAAAAAAGAGATTTTACCAGCTATACGAAAAGACTCCAATTACCTTATCGAAAATAACATGGAATGGTACAATGAAAATTTACGCCAACGGCCTGGTGAGACAAATGCACTTGGAAGGGTAAAGTTTATTTTTCCAAATATTTTCAATATTTACCTACACGATACGCCTTCAAAAAATCTTTTCGAATTAGAGAAAAGGACATTCAGCCACGGATGTATTCGTATTTCAGAACCGTTCAAGTTAGCAGAATTTTTACTCAGGAAAGACACGACATGGGATAATGAGAAGATTTTAGACGCTATGCTTACCGAAAGGGAAAAAACTGTAAGGCTCAAAGAAGGGGTTCCTGTTTATATAATTTATCTCACCAGCTTCGTTGACGAACTAGGAAAATTGAATTTCAGAGAGGATGTTTACAAGCGTGACAACGCCCTAAAGCAGATCTTATTTAACAAAAAATCATTCAAAGGGGATTGAAACAAAAAGAAATTGCCTTAACTTCAAATAATTAGATAAACAACTATTATTAAATCAATCATTTTAGTTAATTAACACCCCTATCCATTTCTTAATTTTTTAAATTTAGTTTATGAACATTTACGTTGGTAATATGAATTTTAATTTCAAAGACGAAGACCTTTCAAATCTTTTTACACCTTACGGTAATGTGGGTGCTGCGAAAATCATTATGGATAGGGAATCAGGAAGAAGCAAGGGTTTTGGTTTCGTAGACATGGAAAATGATGAAGAGGCCTTGAAGGCAATAGCCGCTCTTCATGAAACTGAAGTGATGGGAAGAAAGCTAATTGTTAACGAAGCCAGGCCACAAGAAAAAAAGCCAGCTGGTGGTTTTGGTAATCGTGGCAGAGACTCAAGAGGTGGTGAAGGAAGAAATTGGTAAAATGGGTTTTTCCAAGATTATTGCAGGTTGCATGAATTGGGGCAGGTGGGGTGTGGGATTTTCGACAGAATCCTATTTATCTCAAATAGAGCGTTGCCTCGAAATAGGTATAACAACATTTGACCATGCAGATATTTATGGCCATTATACTACAGAGGCAGAGTTTGGTCTGGCCTTAAAACATAAAACCTCATTAAGGGATCAGTTACAATTGATAACGAAATGTGGCATTTGCTTGACAACCCCAAACAGGCCCAATCATAAAATCAAATCGTACAACACTACGAAGGCGCACATTATTTTTTCCGTAGAGAATTCTCTTAGAAACTTAAACACTGATTATATTGATTTGCTTCTCATCCATAGACCAGATCCTTTGATGGATCCTCACGAGATTGCAGAAACATTTTCAATATTGATAGAAAGTGGTAAGGTGAAACAAGTTGGGACTTCTAACTTTACTCCATCGCAACTATCGATGCTTCATGCAATATATCCAGTGTCAGTCAATCAAATAGAAGCATCTATTCTGCATACAAAACCATTTTATAATGGCACAACAGATATTGCAATAGAAAAAGATATTTCAGTACAAGCATGGTCACCAATGGGAGCGGGAAAAATTACGCTTGGCACTGAAGACGAGCAATGTAGAAGAATTGTATCAATGGCGAATATTTTAGGAGAAAAATATGGCGTAACTTTCGACCAAATATTGTTGGGTTGGCTAATGAAGCATCCAGCAAATATTTCTCCGGTGATTGGTACTACAAAATTGGACCGTATAAAATCTGCCTTTGAAGCGCAACAAGTGGAAATAACCAATGAAGAATGGCATATGCTATTAAGAGCATCTCATGGAGCTGATGTCCCCTAGTATGAGACTAAATGTGCTTTAAAAAACTTGTTGCTTGTATCTCTTATTTCTCCCGCTGAATTTTGGTAAACAATATAAAGTCCTGTTTCTGATAGATATTCTACTAATTCAAAAGAACTACGAATACCCAATAATGTAAATACATTATCGAGTGCATCGGCTTCCATTGCGTTTTTTGCAATAACCGTTACGGAGATGATTTTATTATCCAATGGTTTACCCACCAATGGATTAATTATATGTGTAAAATATTTAGTTCCGTATTTTTTAAATTTTCTGTAACTACCGGAGGTGGTAACGGCAAGATTTGAAATAGCAATTTTTTTATTTACTAAATAATCCTCGCCATAACTACTAGTAGGGTTTTCAATTCCTACTAGCCATTGCAAACCCTTTTCAGTAGTTCCGGAAGTTTTGATCTCACCACCAAGTTCAACTATATAATTTTTTATCATCTTTTTATTTAAGAAATCGCATAATACATCAACGCTATATCCTTGGGCAATCCCATTGCAATCAATTTCAGTTTTAGGATTTCGTTTTAATAGGCTGTCATTGCTAAAATATAGCATATTTACGCCAACGTACTGAAGAGCAGTTTTAATTTGTTTATCTGAAGGAGGATAATTAGATGGTTTAAACCCGAAACCCCATAGGTCTGACAAAGGCTTAACGGTAATATCAAAATAACCTTTTGAAAGAAAATTGTATTCAATAGCTTTTTCGACAACTTTTTTCATATGATAATCAATTAAACTTCCTTTAGCTGAGGCATTGAAAGTTGAAATGAGGCTTGATGAAAGATATAACGATAATGATTTATCTATGGCAGTAAGAATACTATCTGTTTCAAACTTAGAAATTACACTATCCCTGTTACTGTATTTAATAGAATAGGTGGTGCCCTGAGCGAGCCCTGAAATAATGAAGAGTTTTTCAGGTTGATGGTAATGCCAATTTAATTTCCCTTTGGCTAATAATGATAGCCAAGAAATGATAATCAGGATAAAAAAATGCAACAATTTAATCAACTCGAGTGGATTAATCGGGAGTTAAGATATATTAAATTAAGTTCATGGTTAATTTAGTGCAAAAAAAAACCCTGATCAAAAGATCAGGGTTCAATAAATATGGCACCTACCTACTCTCCCAGGACGAATCCTAGTACCATCGGCCATAAGGGGCTTAACTTCTCTGTTCGGTATGGGAAGAGGTGTACACCCTTGGCAAAAGCACCATAAGAAGATGTGCCGTGCTGGCAACAATAATGTCATATTGGGAGTTG
>CAMBGO010000169.1 GCA_945866165.1 Chitinophaga pinensis
GATCATTTTAAGATCAGTCTTGATGACTTACTCCGCAAGGATTTAAGTGAGACCAAAGGCGATTACCTAGCTAAAAGAAGGATTCAGAAGCTTGGATCTGAATCAAACCTGATACATTTTGTACCGATGAAAGCAGCAGCTGGATACTTGGCAGGTTATGCTGATGAGGAGTTTATTGATGAATTGAACACATTTACCTTGCCAATGATGGGCAGCGGTCAGTTTAGGGCTTTTGAAATCATTGGAGAGAGCATGCTGCCCACGCCAAGTGGATCAATTATAGTAGGTCAAAAAATCAATGGACTTGATGATGTGAAGCAAAATGGGGCCTATATTGTCGTAAGCAGAAGTGAAGGCATTGTCTATAAAAGATTATCTAAAAACATCCGCACAAAAAATAAAGTCACCCTCACGAGCGATAACCAATCATATCAGCCATATGATATGAACATAGAGGAAATCTTAGAACTTTGGCAGGCACAAATGGTTATAACAAAAGTTACTCCTCAACAGCGTTGGGACGTCGGACAACTTGCTAATCTTGTCTCCAACTTACAAGATCAAGTCAGTTCAATGAAGAAGCGAATGAATTAATTCACCTCTTCAATTTGATCTAGAATAATATTTATGCACATTTAGTTGATAACCTCCCTCTGAATGGAGAAGTCCATTTTTTTATCTTTGGCCACCGCCTAAAAGTGAAAGCTCCTTTTATGTGGCAACATTTTCAAGTACAACCCCCATGGCAAAACAACCTGAAAGCATGATTTTTGAGTATAATGAAGATTCAATCAAAAGCCTGGATTGGAAAGAGCATATCAGATTACGTCCAGGGATGTATATTGGTAAGCTAGGTGATGGAAGCAGCCAAGACGACGGAATTTACGTGTTGTTGAAAGAAGTGTTTGACAACTGTATTGATGAGCATATGATGGGACATGGGAAAATTATTGAATTGAATTTATCAGGTAAAGAAGTGTCAATTCGAGATTATGGACGTGGTATTCCCTTGGGTAAACTAGTTGATGTTGTAAGCAAAATCAATACGGGAGCAAAATACGATAGCAAGGTTTTTCAAAAAAGCGTGGGATTGAATGGAGTAGGTACAAAAGCAGTAAACGCATTGAGTGAATACTTTAAAGTAACTGCTTATCGTGATGGAAAAGAACGTTCTGCTGAATTCAAACGAGGGGAGCTAATAAAAGATCATAAGGAAACCAGTAGCAAGGAATCAAATGGCACCTTGGTTTCTTTTATTCCTGATGAAAATATCTTTAGAAATTTTCATTACATACCGGATTATATAGAAAAACAACTTTGGAATTATTGTTTCCTTAATGCAGGGTTGGTTATTAATTATAATGGGAAAAAATTTATTAGTAAAAATGGGTTGTTGGACCTCCTTCACCGTTATTCGAATGAAGATGAACTTCGTTATCCTGTAATACACCTTAAAGGAGAAGATATCGAAGTTGCACTCTCACATAATAACGAGTACGGCGAAGATATTTATAGTTTTGTAAATGGTCAATATACTACCCAAGGAGGAACACATGTTGTAGCATTTCGCGAAGCAATTGTAAAAACAATAAGGGATTTCTATAAAAAAGATTACGATACTTCTGATATTCGTCAAAGCATTGTTGCTGCCATTGCTGTGAGGGTTCAAGAACCGGTTTTTGAATCACAAACCAAAACAAAGTTAGGCTCTCAGTCTATTTCCGAAGGAGGTCCGTCAATGAAAAATTTCATGTTGGATTTCCTTGGTAAAGAGCTTAATAATTATTTACATAAAAACTCCTCTATTGCTGAAGCACTAAAAAAGCGAATTGAACAAAGTGAAAGAGAGAGAAAGGAATTAGCAGGAATAAAAAAACTGGCTAATGAACGTGCAAAAAAAGCAAACCTTCATAATAAAAAATTACGTGACTGTAGAATTCACTTGAATGAAGACGCTCCTGCAAAGGCAAAAGAGGAGTTCAATGCAAAAAAATTACTGAGTACCATTTTTATTACTGAAGGTGATTCTGCAAGCGGTTCTATTACCAAATCCCGTGATGTTGAAACACAAGCAGTTTTTAGCCTTCGTGGAAAACCATTAAACTCATATGGACTAACTAAAAAAGTGGTTTATGAAAATGAAGAATTCAATCTCCTTCAACACGCATTGAATATTGAAGCGGGCATCGACGACTTACGTTATAATAATATCATCATTGCAACAGATGCTGATGTTGATGGAATGCATATTCGACTTTTGTTAATGACCTTCTTTTTGCAATTCTTCCCTGATCTTGTAAGAGATGGCCATGTTTATATACTTGAAACACCTTTATTTCGTGTGAGAAATAAACAAGAAACAATATACTGTTATAGTGAAACTGAGAAACAAGCTGCCGTAAAAAAGATAGGGGCTAAGGCTGAAATAACCAGGTTTAAGGGATTGGGTGAAATTTCGCCTGATGAATTCAAAAATTTTATCGGAATTGACATGCGAAAAACTCCAGTGATTTTAGAAAGCCAAATACATATTCAACAACTTCTTGAATATTTCATGGGCAAGAATACACAAGAGCGCCAGGATTTTATTGTTTCCAATCTGCGTGTGGAATTGGATACAGCTGGAGAATTAAATATAAATGAACCATCATGATACATGTTGTTTTTAATGAACCTGATTTGGATGTGATCGCCAAAGCAATTGAAATGGATGACTCACTAAACGGACAAATTTTGATTGTGCGTGACGACTACGCAGTGGGCCCGCTTGAAAATATTTACACTCCTCAAGGAATTGAAAATCGAAAAGAATGGTGGCGAATGGTGCTTGAGGGTGGCGATTATCAACATTTATTAGAAGAAGGTGTTGTTAATGATGAATTGGTTCTTGAGAAAATAAAAGGATCTCTTGAAAATGATCCAAATGAAGAAATTTGGATTTGGGCAGCCCAAAACAAACATGATGTTTCAGGTTATTTTTGGTTAATGGCCCAGCTTGCAGAATTTCAGGGCAGGGTGATGATTTTGTATCTCAATAACTTGCCATTCATCAATGAGAAAGGAAATATATTTTACCCTGAATGGCTTAGCCAAATTCTACCCCGTGAATTCATCAAAGCGAAAAAATTAGCAAGACCAATTACACCGAGTGAATTTGAAGTAGATGCCGATGAATGGAATAAAATATGCAAAGATGCAAATGGTATTAGGCTTTTGGAGGGTGGTAAGAAACTATTGCCAAAGTCAATTGAATATTACGACAATGAACTGTTGAAATTTGTCACAGCCGATTATCAAAAGGTTTCAAAGATCATTAATCTTTTTCTTCTTAAAAGTAAAGAAACAACCGGTGATGCCTTTTTACTGTGGAGATTAAAAGCATTTGTATCATCAGCCCTTGCTGAAGTGCAGGGGTCGGCAAAATCAATGAATCATTTAGAGTTAAGAAAAGCAACGACACATAAAGTTGCGGAATAAAAAAAATGACATGTCCAAGTTGAAATTCAATATAGAAACTGAAAGTGATACGGGTGTTTCCGGGCAATACAAGAACTGGTTTCTTGATTATGCATCCTATGTTATTCTTGAGCGTGCAGTACCTGCAATTGAAGATGGTGTAAAACCGGTGAACAGAAGGATTCTGCATGCAATGAAAGAAATGGATGACGGTCGATTGAACAAGGCTGCCAATATCATTGGGCAAACCATGCAATATCACCCCCATGGTGATGCAAGTATTCAAGACGCCCTGGTGAATCTAGGTCAAAAAGACTTATTAGTTGAAACACAAGGAAACTGGGGCGATGTCAGGACTGGTGATGATGCTGCAGCTCCAAGATACATTGAAGCACGCTTAAGCAAATTTGCTTTGGAAGTAGCATTTAACGCTAAAACTACCCAATGGCAATTAAGTTATGATGGCAGGAAAAAAGAACCTGTCAATTTACCAATGAAATTTCCTTTGTTGCTGGCACAAGGTGCTGAAGGAATTGCTGTTGGTCTATCAACAAAAATATTGCCCCATAATTTTATTGAGCTTATTGAAGCATCCATAAAAATATTAAAGGGAAAAAAAGTTGAATTATATCCTGACTTCCAGACTAGCGGTATGATTGATGTAAGTAATTATAATGATGGAAAGCGGGGTGGAAGAATCAGGTGTAGGGCTCATATTGAAGAAGTTGATAAAAAAGCCCTTGTTATTAAAGATGTTCCATATGGCGTTACTACATCTCAGTTGATGGATTCAATTGTAAAAGCAAATGATCAAGGAAAAATCAAAATAAAAAAAGTAACAGATAACACAGCTGCTGAGGTTGAGGTTATGATTGAGCTAGCATCTGGAATATCATCGGATATTACCATAGATGCACTCTATGCATTTACCGATTGCGAAGTTAGCATTGCGCCCAATGCCTGTGTAATTGTTGAAAACAAACCATTATTTCTATCGGTTGCTGAATTGTTGAAAATCTCAGTAGAGAATACCCGAAAATTGCTGGGGTTGGAACTTGAAATAAAACTCTCTGAGCTGGAAGAAAAATGGCACTACACATCCTTAGAAAAAATCTTCTTCGAAGAAAAAATATACAAAGAGCTTGAGAAAAAGCACGCTGATTGGGAAAAAGTGCTACTTGCAATACAAGATGCATTCTTGCCTTTTAAGAAAAACTTTAAAAGAGCTGTTACACGTGAAGATGTTATCAAGTTAACAGAAAAACCTGTTAGACGGATTTATAAATTGGATATCGATGAATTGAATATGCAAATCAAAGGCATTGACGGAGATATCAAACAGACTAAATCAGATTTAAATAGCCTTACTGAATATGCAATTGATTATTATCAAGGACTATTGACTAAATATGGTAAAGGGCGCGAGCGAAAAACAGAAATCAAGGCTTTTGATGTAATCCAAGCTCGACAAGTTGCAATCGCAAATGAACGTCTCTATATGAATCGTGAAGAAGGCTTCATTGGATTGGGATTGAAAAAAGATGAGTTTGTTACGGAATGTTCAAATTTGGATGATATCATCGTTTTCACCAGAAGAGGCATAATGAAAGTTGTGAAAGTTGATGATAAAGTATATATCGGTAAGGATATTATTCATGCAGCAATATTTCAAAAGAGTGATGACCGCATGACATATAACATGGTTTATACTGATGGCAAAACTGGCATTGCCTTCGTCAAGCGTTTTAATGTTAC
>CAMBGO010000170.1 GCA_945866165.1 Chitinophaga pinensis
GCATAAATTCTTGAATTATATCCCCCTGTTTCAATGGCAGATATCCGCGCACTGATAGAATATGCTTTTAGCATTGGCTTATAGATGAGCTCTATAAAAGATAAAAATCCTCTTTCTGTATGTTGAAATTCCCCTGAAAATAGACTTAATTCTGTCCTGTGTCTTACTAAAAGGAAATTATGTGGAGAGAAGGAAAAATGAATTCTGCAATTTGAAATCCGCTCTATGCCCAGAAGATTAGTTTTATTGTTATCCAACTTGGCATTGTTATTTTTTTCTTTTGATTGAAGCCTCACGTACAAGCCAGTCTTCTTGCTAGGGTCCCAGCTATATTGAATTGAAATTATATTTCCTCTTCGAACACCATCATTGTAATACTGGGCCCAAGTATTTATGTATCGATCTGTAAATGCTTCAATTTTTGTTTTTGAATTTATTCTAAAATTTACATTTACAAATCTTCCTCGTTCATTATTGGCATCTGTATTTTGGGTAAAAGCATTTGATTGGAATGATCTATATTCTTTAGAAATATTTCTATAAATAAATGCAATATCTAACCTTGTATCAATACTTTTTAGCATGCCTACAATAAACCCGCTATTAAGTTTTCCATCCACTGCTGCTTCGCCAAAAAGAAAACCCGACGCAATGTTTGTTGAAAAATCAATGCTGGTATTTTTGTACATATTCCCTTTCATTGAAAAGGAATTGTATGGCTCATTTCTTTTTTGAATGGGGGTATCAAAAAATGTTGAAAGATGATTTAAGCCAATAATTGTTTTTTTGTATTTAAATTTTAAACTACCGCCAATCGTTTTTTTACCAGCAGTTTTTTTATCAGCTATCTCTGAATTGCTTATATGCAATCCGGAGACCAAAAAAGAGCTAATGGTTTTTTGGTTTGTAGCTGGATCCAATATGATGTTGGCATCTACGTGTTGACTACTTCCAAGGAGCGATAACGTAATTCCTTTTTTGTGAAATACAAATGCTACTCCCCGATGGAATTTATTTTCATCTGTTCCTCTGTGTGGCCTAATCAGCGGCCCTTGGCGAAATCCACTACTAAGCTGGTTTGAAGGACCCATTGAATAACCTTGCCATTGAATCAATCCCTGTCCAATATTAACGGTATAATCTCCTATAAAAATATCTTTTAGAATTCTTTTTGAAGAAAAATTTAAATATCCGCTCAAGTGGTCGGCTATATTTTTTTCACCTGCATCTTTTTCAATTATTATTCCACACTTTATTCTTTCTGGAATATCAAGGGAATATTTAATAAGTTGTTTGTAACGGTTGACCATATTATTTCTTCCTTTCATTACTCCATTGACCAGCGTGTCAAAAGATTTTCCACCTGTTCTAAAAAGAATCAAATTCTTTCCACCTCTTAGTATTTTAGGGAAACGCTTTGTTGTTTCAGTGCCGTATTTGATTTTCAATTTATTAATAACCGCTTTGATGGTTTCGATGTCCCAGCCAGGTACTGCTTGTAATTCAAAAAGACTAATAAAACTCCCCAATGTTTTTCTGTAAATTATGAAATTGATTATTTGTTGTGGGGTTAACATATTTAGCCCCAGTAGTTCAACTTCATTTATGCTGTTAATATCATATTTCTTTTCATCATCAGTCCCCTCAGTTTCATTGATATCCTGCCCATTTCCATCTGATAGCATGGCATTATTTTCAATTTGTTGTTCGTTTGCTTCTGTCATTTCTTGGGAAAACACTTTTCCATTTGTTGAAATAATTAACAAGAACATGAAAAAGATCAATTTATCAATTGAAATCATGAACCAAGTTTAAAGATCCAGAAAGTCCAAGATGACTGTGTGTAGCAAAAGAAAAGCTGATATTCTCTTTATTTTTTTTCCAGCCTAACCCGATATATCCACTATTCAACGGTTGTAAGATCCCGCCTTGTAGATGAAAAGATTCATTCACATACCACTTTATATAAGGTGATATATATGCATTTGTGTTTTTAATCTTGATAATTTCACATGACAAATAAACCATCTCATTAATACTGTGACCAATTCCAGCATTAATTATATAAAGTCCAGGATGATTTAATGATTTGGATGTTGAAGGAAAAATTCGTTTTGTAAGATGGACACCTAGTTGTGTTTTTTCAGTAGCCTTAACAATAAATCCAGCTTGGTATCCTATCAAATATTTTTTATTTCGCGAAGGATAAATAACCCTGCCTGATTCTATTTTGAGCCCAACACTGATTTTATTGCTAACATCCATCCCGTATCCTCCAGTCACTCTGATGAAATTCAAATTATTCATCCCTTGGTAATCTGCAGTCACTCCAACACCTGCTTTTTTTAGAGGGAAACAGAATACGGCCTGTGCCTTGCCCATTCCTTTTACCATAAACCTATTTTCACAATACATTCCAATTTGAGTTTTTTTGATATGCGCTGCAGCAGAAATTATATTCAATGATGAAAACACATCCTGTTCGATATCTTGATATGCTAGTGCACTCATTGACATCATATTTATTGTTGTTCCTTCAACTTGACTGAATCCCTTCAAAGCGCATACCATAATTACTACCATCACAAATAATTTCATCCTGCAAATCTGCGTTTTCGCATGGCTTCTTTCCATGTTGAAAAACTCCTCTTTTTGTGTCATTTTCCTGCATTAACTTTGTTGAATGAACCTGCTAGACGGAAAAATCGTATCTCAGGCGGTAAAAGACCGACTGAAAATTCAAAATGAAGAGAGACTGATTCAAGGTAAAAAAGCCCCGCACCTAGCTGCAATTTTGATTGGGAACAATGGTGCAAGTGAAACCTATATTGGATCTAAAGTGAAGTCATGCGCTGAGGTGGGCTTCAAGTCAACCCTAATTCGACTTGACGAATCTGTAACTGAAAATGAACTCCATTTCAAAATCAATGAGTTAAATAATGATTTTGATGTTGATGGTATTTTAGTGCAACTACCTTTACCAAAACATATTTCAGAGGAAAAAGTGATTGAAGCCATCTTCCCAACAAAAGATGTTGATGGTTTTCATCCTGAGAGTGTTGGTAGAATGGTGCAGGGACTACCTGCTTTTTATCCTGCCACTCCATATGGTATCTTACTCATGTTGGGGCACTATAATATCGAAACAAAAGGTAAGCATGCCGTTGTTATCGGAAGGAGTAATATTGTTGGTAGGCCCATTAGCATTATGCTTAATAAAAATGAATATCCAGGCAACTGCACCGTAACGGTATGTCACTCTCATACACCCAACCTGAAGGAAATTTGTTTGCAGGCTGATATTATTGTTGCAGCATTGGGGCGACCGGAATTTCTTAAGTCTGACATGGTAAAAGAAGGTGCCGTGGTTATTGACGTGGGAATAACACGTGTTCCTGATAGTAGCAAAAAGTCGGGCTTCAGTATTAAAGGAGATGTTGACTTTGATCAAGTTGCGCCCAAATGCAGCTATATCACCCCCGTTCCTGGTGGCGTTGGGCCTATGACAATCGCAGCTCTCTTGATGAACACATTTAAGGCCTGCGTTGCAAAAGATTAGTTATGCAAAAATCTAATATACTTTCATTGCCCTTGATGGAGCATTTTTATACTATTCAAGGTGAAGGCAGATACACCGGGTACCCTTCTTATTTTTTAAGACTGGGTGGATGTGATGTTGGATGTGTTTGGTGTGATGTGAAAGAAAGCTGGGATGCCTCTAAACATCCACAAGTTGACATTGAAATGATGGTTCAAGTTGTACACGATTCTACCGCACCCATTACAGTAATTACCGGTGGGGAACCGCTTATGCACAACCTCGATACATTAACATCTCTCTTGAATGAAAAGGGTATTAGAACTCATATTGAAACTTCTGGTGCACATAAACTATCCGGTAAGTGGAACTGGATATGCCTTTCTCCAAAAAAATTCAAAGCCCCCCTTGATGAAGTTGTTTTAGCTGCAAATGAACTTAAGGTCGTAGTTTATAACCAATCTGATTTTAATTGGGCTGAACAATATGCTGAAAAGGTTAGTGGTGATTGCTTGCTTTTTTTACAGCCAGAATGGAGTAGGGCTAAAGAATTGACTCCTTTAATTATAAGTTATATACAGCGAAACCCTAAATGGATTCTTTCATTGCAAACCCATAAATACATTGATATACCTTGATTGTAGTATCTAATGATACCGTTCATTTTAACAAGTTTTGCGCTTCGACTAAATCAAAATAATTTAACTTCATTTGTTATGAAGACATTCATATTTACCCTGCTAAGCGTTCTTTTTTGTTGCACCTTGTTTGCTCAAAAATATGACCCTCTAAAAATACCTAAAAAGGCAATGGCTTCATATGACAAAGCCATGCTTGCCGCTGATGATGGCAAATATCCACAGGCTATTAGTCTATTGGATGAAGCTATCAGCGCATATCCCTCTTTTGTAGATGCAATCCTTTCTAAAGCAGGTATTTTGGGTGAAATGAAAAAATATCCAGAGTCTGCTATTGCGTATGAAAATGCTTTTGCAATAGATCCAGAATATGCAAGGGAATATTATCTGCCCTATACAATAAACCTTACCGGCAGTGGAAATTTTGAAAAAGCACTTGATGCAATTAAAATTTTTTTAAAACAACCAGGTCTTTCTGAGCAATCAAAAAAAGCTGGAGAATACAGAAAGAAAAATATCTTATTTGCAATTGACTATAAGAAATCAAATTCATATAATGACGTGCTGGCGGTTCAAAATGCAGGCGACCTTATTAACTCTAGTGTTTCTGAATATTTCCCATCAATCACTATCGATGGAAAAAAAATGATTTTCACCCGCAGGGTTAATAATGTCAATGAGGATTTTTATATGAGTGATAAAGCAACAGGTGAATGGTCCAATGCCACTCCGCTTGCTGGACAAATCAATACTCCTCAAAATGAAGGCGGGCAACAAATTTCTCAAGATGGTAAATGGCTTGTTTATGCTGGTTGCAATTTTGAAGACAGCTATGGTGGATGTGACATATACATTTCCTATATGAGTGGGGGATCATGGGGCTTGAGAGAAAACATCGGAAATGCCGTCAATTCCGAATTTTGGGAATCTACCCCTTGTTTCTCTCCTGATAAAAATGACCTTTATTTTTCTTCAAACCGCCCTGGAGGACTAGGAGGAAGTGATGTCTACATGGGTAAGGCCAAGC
>CAMBGO010000171.1 GCA_945866165.1 Chitinophaga pinensis
CCGAACTCTGCACACATTCTTCGAATTTGCCTGTTTAGTCCTTGTTTTAAGATAATTCTGAATCTCCGAGGAGCTTCTTGCTTAATATAACAAGGCTTGGTTCTTTCGCCGAGAATTTTTACGCCAGTACCCATTTGTCTTATCATATCACCAGTAAGCTCTTTATCAACCGTTACAACATACTCTTTCTCGTTGTTGTTCCCTGCCCGAAGAATTTTATTAACTATATCACCATCATTTGTAAGCAATATCAACCCTTCCGAATCCTTGTCTAACCTTCCAACTGGAAAGATTCTTTTCGGATGATTCATAAAACTGATAATATTGGTTTTATCAGATGTATCAGTGGTTGAAGTGACGCCAACAGGTTTATTCAATGCAATGTAAATGGGTCTTTGTTTATTTTTAATGCGCTCGCCATCAATCGCAACTTCATCGCCCGGAAATACCCTGGCACTTAAAAGAACCAATTCATTATTAATGGTTACCCTCGCCTGTTCAATCAGTTTTTCAGCCTCTCTTCTGGAACAAAATCCTGAGTTGCTGATGTACTTATTTATTTGAATGCCTTCTGAATGGTCTTCTTTCATAATATCCTTCAAAAATACGAAACGGAAGAAGTGTTTTGGCCTATTCAGTATTATATTTCAATCTGAGCCAAAAAAGAGAGTTTTTGTTTGCTTCAAATCAAAACTTTCTATTAAATTGAACAATCGATTTTAGGACACCCCTTCTAATCATTTAACCAAAATACAAATAATGAATAAGTTGATCATAACCGCTTTAGGCATTGTGGTTTCAATGCAATCCTTTTCACAAAATGCAAACCGTAATTATACTCAGCCACCACCGCCACCACCAACTGTAAGTACTGTGCCGGCAAGTGATTCAAAACCTTCTGCCAACAGCATACCATTCAATCCGGATGCAACAGTTGTATCAGATCATGAAATAACAATCAAAGGTGTTCGTGTTCCATATAAGGCAACAGCAGGTATGATGCCAGTTTGGGATCCAGAAGGAAAAGCGCAAGCGGGTGTTTTCTTTACGTATTATGAAAGAAGTGATATAAAAGACCGTGCTTCGAGGCCATTGGTGATTTCATTTAACGGTGGCCCCGGAACTCCTTCAGTTTGGATGGAACTTGGTTATACAGGTCCGCGAATTCTCAATGTAGATGATGAAGGCTATCCCGTTCAGCCTTATGGTTTGAGAGACAATCCTTACTCATTACTTGACGTTGCAGATATTGTATATATAGATCCAGTCAATACAGGTTTTTCAAGAGCCGTTAGCAAAGATGTTCCAACATCCAGGTTTTTTGGCGTGACAGCAGATATAAAATATCTGGCAGAATGGGTAAATACTTTTGTGTCAAGGATGAATCGCTGGGCATCGCCAAAATATTTAATTGGTGAAAGCTATGGTACAGCCCGTGTATCAGGATTGGCGCTTGAATTGCAAAATGCACATTGGATGTTCTTCAATGGAGTGATTCTTGTATCACCTACCACACTTGGTATTGAAAGGGATGGTCCGGTAGCAGCAGCGTTAAAGCTTCCGTATTTTGCAGCAACGGCATGGTATCACAAGGCATTGGCATCTGATCTTCAATCGAAAGACCTTACAGATATGCTACCTGAGGTTGAACAATTCACTATGAATGAATTGATTCCTGCTATGTCAAAAGGAAGTTCTCTTGATGATGTAAAACGAAAAGAAATCACCCAAAAAATTTCACGCTATTCAGGCCTGTCTGAAAAAGTTATTACACAAAACAACCTGGATGTATCAACAAATTTATTTTGGAAAGAACTTTTGCGCGACAAAGGATTTACTGTAGGAAGGCTCGATTCAAGATACAAGGGCATTGACAAGAAAGATGGTGGAGAATCACCAGATTACAATTCAGAATTGATATCATGGGAACATTCATTCACTCCTGCAATCAATATCTATTTAAGAGAAGAATTAAAATACAAAACGGATCTTCGGTATTATATGTTCGGTCCTGTAAATCCGTGGGATCGCACTGGAGATAAAACTGGAGAAAACCTTCGTCAGGCCATGGCAGAAAATCCTTATATGCATGTATTGGTGCAGTCGGGTTATTACGATGGTGCTTGTGATTATTTCAATGCAAAATATAATATGTGGCAGATGGATCCATCTGGAAGAATGAAGGATCGCATGCATTGGGAAGGTTACCGCAGTGGACACATGATGTATTTGAGAAGACCAGACCTTGAAACAAGTAACCAGAGTCTGCGCGAGTTCATCAAAATGACAACTCCAAAACCAGGGGCTCCGGCAAAGTATTAATATTTTAAAGACGGCAGAATACAGACGTCAGAAGTCAGACGTCAGGAGTCAGAAAACTGAATTCTAATTCCTGACTTCTGTCGTCTGAATTCTGACTTCTCCCATTCACAATTTCAACTTCCCAAAAAATTCCTCTTCTGTAACTTCCCCTACTTCACCTGGCTTTAAATTTCCAAGGGTTAAGTCTTCAATAGAAATACGAATCAATCTTTTACAAGGATGACGTACAGCCTTTACCATTTTTCTCACCTGATGGAACTTGCCTTCGGTAAGTATTATCTCAAGCCAGCTATTTGGAACTCTTTCATGCAATACATAGCCAGATGAAAAAAGGTTTTCAGGTTCATTTACCAAGTTAACGTCGGTTGGCTTAGTAATATATTCTTTCCCATTCTCAACTTCAATTGAAACGCCTTCTCTCAACTTATAAATTGTAGAATCTTCTATAATCCCCCCAACTTGAATCAGGTATTTTCGTTTATGAGGTTGCTTGCCTTGAAACAGAAGGCGTGTAATTTTTTTATTGGTGGTCAATAATAGAAGTCCTTCTGATTCCTTATCTAGCCTGCCAATAGCATGTGTACCTTCAGGAAAGTGGAAGTCAATATCACCCAAAAGTGGCACTGGATGTGTGCTCACAAATTGCGACACCATATTATAAGGCTTATTCAATATAAAATAGCGATGGGTGTCCAATTACTTCAAGTTTTTAAATTGAGTCAAAGGTGGTGAATGTAATTGATTAGAAAAAGATTTATTATTACACTAGAAATTTCAACCATGGACAAACTGTCGAATGACCCTTTGCACGGAATAACGCTAGAAAAAATATTAATGGAGCTGGTGGATTATTTCGGCTGGGAAGACCTTGGTCAACATATTCCCATTAATTGTTTCATATCCAATCCGAGTATACAATCTAGTCTGAAGTTTTTGAGAAAAACGCCATGGGCAAGAAAAAAGGTTGAGACTCTTTATATCCGCATGAAAGGATAATTAGCAGTGCTTCACCGCTAATTGATTAATAATACTGAGATCCGAAAATATCCTGCTTTATTCGTTATGACATCTGTCATTTTTTCTGTAAGCAAGGTCATATGCTGTTTGTATTCGTTGTAATTACTTTGAGTTCGAAATAAGTTCAATTTCAACACAAAAAAAATAATATGAAATCAGATATGCAAATTCAAAAGGATATTATGGAGGAGCTAAAGTGGGAACCCTTTTTACATGCTTCTGAAATTGGGGTGTCGGTTAAACATGGCATAGCAACTATGATTGAAAGGCTAATCAATAAAGAAAGAAATAAGGAGTAAAATTGGATATTTCCTTATTTTTGCAATTCTATGAGAATAGCAATATTCTTAGGGCCTATAGCTCAGTTGGTTAGAGCACCTGACTCATAATCAGGTGGTCCCTGGTTCAAGTCCAGGTGGGCCCACTTGAAAATCAAGCAGTTATGAAGAGTGATCTCATAGCTGCTTTTTTATTTGCATACAATTTTTATGAGTCAATTAAAATATAATACACCCTTGAGGGATGATAATCGGATACCCCGATAGCTATCAAGGTTGTTTCATGTCCAAGTCGCCCACTTAAAAAGTCAATTACTATTGGATTTCGTGGATGAGTGTTTATTTTATGTCAGGTTTTTAGTTTTTTTAGTCAAAAGTGAGGTAAATAGATAAAAGGAATGGAAATGGTGGCCTTGATTACAAATCCTCATTGACAACTTCAATATTAAAATATTCTTATTTATACTCATTACATACTGATCAATAAATGCTGATTTATTATCCTCAGAATTAAACCAACGATAATATGAAATCCTACCTTATGCATTCAAGAAATAATTCAAATTATATCTGATTACAAATGGGTTAATTGATTTTAGTTATTAATATTTGATAAATTTATCTAATAAAGAACACCTTAGATATAATAGCAGTAAAATATAAGGTTTTGGCTCATATCAATCTTTTACACACAACCGAAAATTTTGCGCTTCGAAATCACCTACTTTTCATATACTAAACGTTATAAATCATAAGACAACAATCATCAAAAAAATAAAACTCAACATGAATCATTTGACTTCTAAGATTGTTTTCCAGTCAAGATGTTGGATTCTTTTTATTTGTTTGAATTCCAATTTGTCGACTAAAGCTCAGTCTTTCGTTAATATTGAATCAGGAGCATTGTTTACAAATATCAATGATATTCGAAACGGTAGTAATGGAACGTTGTTTTCTCTGAAAAATGATTTTCAGACTCCAGTAAGTCCATTTTTGAGGTTGCGCGCTGGTTATCTATCAAATGGGAAAGATCACTTTTCATTTCTTTATGCTCCCTTAAAAATCGCAGAAACTGAAACAATAGAAAAGGATATACTATTTGATGGAAAAAACTTTAAAGCTAACATACCAATAGAAGCTATTTACAAGTTTAGTTCTTATCGCTTTACCTATAATCGAAGAATCATAAGTAAAGACAACTTTAAATTTGGTATTGGTTTGTCTGCAAAAATTAGAGATGCAGGATTCTCGCTGAAGAACAGAGAACTTTTTGTTGAAAATTTTAGTATTGGTTTCGTTCCTCTTATCAACTTAATAACCAATTGGGATATATCTCAAAAAATGGGTATTGACTTTTTTGGAGAAGGTATAGCAGCAAGTAAAGGCAGAGCAATTGACCTTGCATTATCTGGAAGATATAGTTTCACTAAAAATCTACAAGGTAATATTGGCTATAGACTGCTTGAAGGTGGAGCAAACGGAACTACTCGATATAATTTTATTCAACTTCATTTTATCTTTGCTAGTTT
>CAMBGO010000172.1 GCA_945866165.1 Chitinophaga pinensis
ATTTGAGAAAAAATATAAAGTCATTTGAAGAGCTTTATCTTTTTGACTTGCCATTCGAAAATTTGAACGATCAGCCGGGATTTGAATTTATTTTCTCACCTGTTATCCCAGAAAAGAAAAAAGTTTCTCAATTTGAAGTTGAATACAAACCCAAGGCGAAACAGGTGTTTAAAAAAGCGGAGGAGTTATTCAAAGAGCAAAAGGCGTCTTTTCGGATTTTTCTTTTCGAAGAATTTCCAGATAAACCTGTAGAAGAGAAATTTGACCTTAGCCGACTTTCTACTGCAGGCTACAAGGTTTATAGTACCGATAAGGGAAGAACTAACTTGCCTCCTTCACGAAGCCTGATAGATCTTCATATTGAAAAATTAATTGATGATTATACTGGGTTGGAACCTTCGGCGATATTGTCAATTCAATTAAATGCATTTGAAAAATTTTACGACCATGCACTGCTGAATCACTTAACTGAGATCACAGTGATTCATGGACTGGGAACCGGTAAATTAAAAGATGAAATCCATGAAATACTGCGGTTAAAAAAAGAAGTTAAATCTTTTATAAACCGGTATACGCCAAGTTTTGGCTATGGCGCAACTGAAATTTACCTACGCTCTTAAACAATCTTATTTCATACTAAGTGTTTATCTTTACAAAAGTGTAATCGATGCTATCGCGTTGTTGAAAAACAACGAGGAAAGTCTGGACAGCATAGAGTGTCGCACCGGTGAATAGCCGGGCCTCGATTTATCGGGGACAGATAGTGCCACAGAAAATAACCGTCTCAACTCGTTTGGGATAAGGGTGAAAACGTGGGGTAAGAGCCCACGATAAATGTTAGCAATAACATTTTTGGGTAAACCTTGCGTGCTGAAATGCCACATAGGTTTCAGTATCCATTGGATGGCAGGTTACTCGCCTGCTCTGAAAAGACTGAAATGGGTAGGCAGCTTGATCCCGAGGAGTAATCTTCGGGACAGATAAATGATAGCCTCGCACAGAATCCGGCTTATCGATTACATGATTGTATTAAAAAGCCGGTCTAATGACCGGCTTTTGTTTTCTTAATACACACACACACAAGAATGAATGCATTATTCCGCGTTTTCTGATTGGAATTTATCTGTTATTTGTTGGTCAGATGCCAATAATTGATCTGTCCCCTGATAAACAAGGTTGTTCAAGTAGAAGCCTTCATTGATATTTAAATCAGCATTGAACTGGTTGATCTGATATATATTCTTCAGTTGATCCATATAAAACAGGTAGGTAATTGAAACATCACCTCTTTCAACCTGCTGTTGCATAACCATAAGATATGAATCCGTTTTAGGCGAATTTATAGCTGATGTTTGAGTTTCAGTTTTATTGAAGTTATTTTCAATATTGTAATGAGATGGATTGCTAGCCGCCCAACTTGTTGTTAGGTTGCTGATAATAATGGCTGTTGTAAACGCGATTTTAGTAAGTATCGATGTGGTTTTCATAAAAATGTATTTAAATATAGAACTATGTATTGCAAACTACCTTGTTAAAAAATAAACCCTCTATTTCATTGGGTTTGCAATCATTGGGATCGTTGTTTCGAGATGCAAATATACGATGCATTCGTCGCTATACCAAATATTTAAGTTAAGAATATTTAAAAATTTCTAATGATCGCTGTTCTTAGCCTTTAAAATTGCAAAAAGATAGTAAAATAAGATAAATGTCTAGAAATTATTCAAAAAATGGCATGGTTCTTTTATCGAGAACAAATGGAATGATTAAAAAATAAAGAAGTTGATTTAGATAAGATCCAACGCCTTGGTGAAAGTGGTAACGACTGGAACAACTGTTAATGATACCATTGATGGCAGAAAGAAATAAACAGCTACTGAAAGTGCAAGTGATAAGAAGAAAAGGATCCAATAGGTAGTTTTTGCACTTTTGGTCATGGTAATTTTTTTGCAAAAATAATACCAAGTTTTCTATTGTCAAAATCTCAGTTTTCTTTTTTAGTCATCAATTTTATGTTTATGTGTAAATAATACACATGATTTTATTAAATTACAATTTAAAGCCTGCCGATGAAATTGGAAATTTATTTGAGGTTCAGTACAGTACCTGGTCAACAGCTTAAAATTGTTGGTAACATAAATGAATTGGGAAATAACCTCCCTGAAAATGCTATAGAGATGCATTATGTTAACAGTGCATATTGGAAAACATCGTTTGACATTTCAGCGGAAACGATCGCTAAACACAATCATCTTACATATTATTTCATTTTAGAAGATAAAACCGGATTGATCAATCAGGATCTTGGAACCCATCGTAAAATTGATTTGCATAGCATTAAACATCATGTTTTGATCATCGAAACCTGGGTCGACATGGGTGCAGTGGAAAATACTTTTTATACAACCCCTTTCAAAAAGATATTTAGTCCAACAATAGAAGCAGTTAACAGTGAAAAAAAATCACTAGGACATATAAGGTTCATTGCATGCAGTCCTTTTTTAAACCAAGGTGAACAACTGGGTATTTTAGGCAATGCAGTAGAACTGGGAAAGTGGAATACCTCCAAGTTGATCCCAATGCATTTCAATGAAGATAATTGGTTTGCAGATCTAACACTCAATGATCAATTAGAATCAATAGAATATAAATACGTTGTTGCCGATGCAAATGGAAAATTTTTGCGGTATGAAAATGGAAAGAACAGAACGTTTCAGCCCAATGATATAAAAGCAGAAAAGATCATTTTGAATGATGGCTATGCCAGGCTTGAAACACATGCATGGAAAGGTGCTGGTGTTGCCATACCGGTGTTTAGTTTGCGAACAAAGGCAGGCCTGGGTGTTGGAGAATTCAACGATATCAAAAAGCTTGTTGATTGGGCAAAAAAGGTATCGCTTAAAATGATACAGCTCTTGCCAGTAAATGATACAACAAGTACGCATAGTTACCTTGATTCTTATCCTTATGCAGCCATCTCAGCTTTTGCACTGCATCCCTTGTATGTGAATCTTGAATCCATTGCAGGAGAAAAGAATCATAAACTGATCTCAAGCATTTTAGAAAAAAAAGAAGCACTGAATGAACTCAAAGCAGTTGATTATGATGCTGTGATGATACTTAAGTGGGAAGCACTTGAATTGCTTTATAAAAAACTTCACAAGGAAATATTCAGTTCAAAAGATTATCTATCGTTTTTCAATCAAAATAAATATTGGCTAAAGCCATATGCTGCTTATTGCTATTTGCGCGACCTGAATGGTGCAGCTAACCCCTCGAAATGGGGAAAATATTCTACCTACAGTGAAGGGTTGATTGGGGAGTTGGAGAACAAAGAACCTGCAATTAAACATGAAATTGAAAAGCATTATTTCATTCAATATCAGCTTCATCTTCAATTGAAAGAAGCACATGATTATGCAAACAAGCATGGAATTGTATTGAAAGGCGATATTGCAATTGGTGTTCACCGCAATGGTGTTGATGCATGGATGGCGCCAGCTTTGTATAATCTCGATATGCAGGCGGGTGCACCACCAGATGATTTTGCTGTGTCTGGACAAAATTGGGGATTCCCTACATACAATTGGAAAACAATGTATGAGAATGGGTTTGCATGGTGGAAGCAACGCTTCATGCAAATGTCGTATTACTTTAATGCGTTTCGGATTGATCATATCCTTGGATTCTTCAGAATTTGGTCGATCCCTTCTCATGCTGTTGAAGGCATCATGGGACATTTTGTACCGGCTATTCCTGTTCATCGAAATGAATTTGAAAACAAAGGAATCTTTTTTGATACAGATCGCTTTTGCAAACCATATATCAATGATGCAGTCATTCAGCAAATGGCAACGGGCAATGAAACAGCGATCAAACATTTTATATACTTCGTTGATGGCAGTTATATATTTAAAGAAGAATTCAATACCCAACGAAAAATTGAAAGTTATTTTGCATCATTAAAGTCGACTGAACAACATGATGTTCTCAAACAACAGCTTTACAATTTACATTCAAATGTGATTCTTTGGAAAGATGAGAATGATCATGATGCATTTCATTTTAGGTTCAACGCAGCGGATACAATTTCATATGCGCATCTCGAAGATCATCTCAAGCACCCACTTTGGGAATTGCATGTTGATTATTTTTTCAAACGACAGGATGCCATTTGGAAAGTTGAAGCAATGGAAAAATTACCAGCACTCAAATTGGCAACTGATATGTTGATCTGTGGTGAAGATCTTGGATTAGTTCCAGCTTGTGTACCAGGTGTGATGAAGACCCTTGGATTCTTGAGCATGGAAGTACAGAGGATGCCAAAAGAAACGAATATCAATTTCTTCGATCCCACCAATGCAAATTATCTTACAGTAGTAACTCCATCAACCCATGACATGAGCACCATCAGAGAATGGTGGGAAGAGGATAGGGGGAAGTCGCAACAATTCTATAATGATCAATTAGGACAATATGGAACAGCACCTCATTATGCAGAGCCATTTATTGTAAAGGCAGTTATTTTACAGCATCTTTGGTCACCCGCGATGTGGGCTGTTTTCCAGTTACAAGATCTTTTTGGTATGGATGAACATATACGATTGGAAAATCCTGCTGATGAAAGAATCAATGTGCCAGGTGATTCAAAACATTATTGGCAATATAGGATGCATGTTAATATTGAGGATCTGATCCATGAAGATGAATTTAATGTTGAGCTCTTGGAGATGATTCAAAAAAGTGGGAGAGGGTGAATATACTAGACATTACTTTTTATATAAATAAATACTTTGCTTAAGCTTAAACACTTCATTTCTGAACTACCTTTTCAGTATCCCTTTACCATTTCAAAAGGCACAAAAACACATCAGCGTTCTCTGGTGGTGGAACTCACATGGGGTAATGGAATAAAAGCCTATGGCGAAGCTCCTGCGATAAGCTATTATGATATCACGGTAGAAAAAATGCAGGAGGATCTTGAGCTAAAAAGAAAATTCATTGAATCATTTTCTTTTATGGATCCAAAACGTTTTTGGCATTTCCTGCATCATCTTTATCCAAACAATCCATTTTTGGTTTCAGCACTTGATAT
>CAMBGO010000173.1 GCA_945866165.1 Chitinophaga pinensis
AAAGGAATGCGCATGGCTGGTCGCATGGGAACAGACCGTGTTAAGGTGAAGGGATTGCAAGTGATTAAGATTTTTCCTGACAAGAACTATATTCTCGTGACTGGTTCAGTACCCGGACACAATGGTTCAATTGTTTTCATTCAGAACTAAATCAACGAATCGATCATGAAATTAGATGTACTATCAATAACAGGAAAGAATACGGGCAGGTCAGTAGAGTTGCCTGATGATATATTTGGTACCGAGCCCAACAACCATGTTGTTTATCTTGCTGTAAAGCAGTTTCTTGCTGCCCAGCGTCAAGGAACCCATAAGGTAAAGACACGTGCTGAAGTTCAAGGTGCTAGTAGGAAGCTTCACCGTCAAAAAGGAACAGGTGGTGCTCGTAAGGGTAACATCCGTAACCCATTGTATAAAGGTGGTGGTACCATTTTTGGTCCAAAGCCTCATGCATATGATTTCAAACTAAACCGCAAGGTGAAAGATTTGGCTAAGATCAGTGCCTTAAGCTACAAGGGAAAGGGAAATGCAATCATTGTAATTGAAGATATAGCCATCGAAGCACCGAAAACAAAAATGTTTGCTAGCATGCTTGATGCATTGAATGTAAGTGATAAAAAAGCACTTTTTGTGAGCGCTGATTACGACGAAAATGTTTTCATGAGTGCAAGGAATATTTCATCTGTTTTGACTTCTGTTTTGTCAGATGTTAACACATATGATCTAGTTAACTCTGATATACTTCTATTGACAGAATCAGCTGCAAAGATGTTTTCAGAAGAAGAGCAAGAAGTAGAAGCATAATTTAGAACCCATAACATTTTAAAAAAGAGATATGAAACTTGCTGATGTACTGCTTAAACCAATTTTGTCTGAAAAGGCTAATCTTCTTTCTGAGAAGAGTGGTGTTTATTCATTTAAGGTTGCGCGTGCTGCAAACAAGGTAGAAATTAAGAAGGCCGTTGAAGATTTCTATGGTGTTACTGTAGAAGATGTGAGGACTGCTGTTTCTCCTGCCAAAAGCAAAAGCCGCATGACAAAAGCCGGTGTTATAAGTGGTAGAAAGCCAGGTTATAAAAAAGCATTTGTTGTAGTTGGCAAAGGAGAATCAATTGATCTTTATTCAACCATCTAGAAAAATTTGAAAAGCCCTCGGGCAAAAAAATAAAAAAATGGCACTAAAAAAGTACAAACCAATTACCGCAGGAACCAGATGGAGGATAGGTAATGCCTATGCTGAGGTAACTACTTCAACACCTGAAAAGTCGCTTTTGGAGAAGGTTAAATCTACTGGTGGTAGAAACTCACAGGGTCGTCGTGCGATGCGTTATATCGGTGGCGGACACAAGAAAATGTACCGTGTGATTGATTTCAAACGCAACAAGCATGATATTCCTGCAAAAGTTGCGTCTATCGAATATGATCCTAATAGAACGGCGTTCATCGCTCTACTGCATTATGCTGATGGTGAGAAGCGTTATATATTGGCTCCGCAAGGCCTAGAAGTTGGAATGACTGTAGAGAGTGGATTGACTGTTGCTCCAGAGATTGGAAATGCATTGATTCTGAAAAATATGCCATTAGGTACCAATGTTCACAACATCGAATTGCAACCTGGACAAGGTGGAAAATTTGCTCGTAGTGCAGGATCTTCAGCACAGCTTACCAACAAGGAAGAAAAGTATGCTGTTTTGAAAATGCCTTCTGGTGAATTGAGGAAAGTGTTAATCAATTGCGGTGCAACTGTTGGAGTTCTTGCAAATTCAGATCATAGTTTGCAAAGCATGGGTAAGGCAGGTAGGAATCGTTGGAGAGGTATTCGTCCACGCACACGTGGTGTGGCTATGAATCCTGTTGATCACCCGATGGGTGGTGGTGAAGGAAGGTCTTCAGGTGGACATCCAAGAAGCCGCTCTGGAAAGTATGCAAAAGGTGAAAAGACAAGGACATTGGGTAAAGGAAGTGATAAGTTAATTATCCAGAGGAAGAATGGTTCAAAACTAGCTAAGTAATAATAGAAAGAACACATAACAAGAAAAAAATATTATGGCTCGTTCAATTAGAAAAGGACCGTATATCGCGGCAAAATTAGAGAAGAAAGTAGAAGCGATGAATGACGGCAAGTCGAAGAAAGGTGTATTGAAAACATGGAGTCGTCGAAGCACGATTTCTCCAGATTTCGTAGGCCATACTTTTGCTGTGCACAATGGCAACAAATTCATCCCAGTGTATGTAACTGAATTCATGGTTGGTCACAAACTTGGTGAGTTTGCTCCAACTAGAAATTTCAGAGGTCACTCAAGTAAAAAAGTATAACAATTGTCTATCGATTCAATTGAACGGTAGCTAAAAACAAGTATATGGAAGCAGTAGCAAAGTTGAAAAATTATCCAACCTCTCCCCGTAAGATGCGTTTGCTTGCAGACCTCATTCGTGGATTGAAAGTTGAAAATGCGGTGGCTATACTAGAGCATCATCCTCAGCATAGTGCAATCCCTTTGAGAAAATTGGTAATGTCTGCAGTGAGCAATTGGAAACAAAAGAATGAAGCTGGCAATGTTGAGGCATTGATGGTGAAAACAATTTTTGTGGATGGGGCAAGAAGCATAAAGCGTATGTTGCCAGCTCCACAAGGTCGTGCTTACAGGATGAGAAAGCGCAGCAACCATGTAACTGTAATCGTTGATACAAACAATTAAAGAAAATATTCAAATACATTCATAATGGGTCAAAAAACGAATCCAATTGGTAACAGGTTAGGCATCATCCGCGGATGGGAGAGTAACTGGTATGGAAACAAAAAAGATTATGCCCACAAGCTAATCGAAGATACAAAGATCCGTAGTTACCTCAACGCACGTATCAACAAGGGTGGCATCTCTAAGATTGTCATTGAGCGTACGCTGAACAAGTTAATCGTTACTGTTCATACATCTAAGCCTGGTATCATCATTGGTAAAGGTGGTGGTGAAGTTGATAGGATCAAAGAAGAATTGAAAAAGCTTACTGGCAAGGAAGATGTTCAAATCAACATTCTTGAGATTCGCCGTCCTGAACTTGATGCTATGATTGTTGGTGAAACTATTGCTAAGCAAATTGAGAACAGGATTAACTTTAAGCGTGCTATAAAAATGGCAATTGCATCAACAATGCGTTTAGGAGCAGAGGGGATTAAGGTTAAGGCTAGCGGTCGTTTGGGTGGCGCAGAAATTGCTCGTTCAGAAGAAATCAAGCAGGGTCGTGTTCCTTTGCATACATTTAGAATGGATATTGATTATGCATCAATATTTGCACAAACAGTGTACGGAAAAATTGGTCTCAAAGTATGGATTTGTAAGGGTGAGGTATTGGCAAAACGTGACTTAAACCCAAATATAATCAGTGGAGGTAAGGCTGAAGGTCAAGGTGGTGAGAGACGAGAACCACGTAGGGATGACAGAAGGGGTGATGATAGAAGAGGTGGTGGAGATAGAAGAGGCGGTGCAGGTGGAAGGGATCGCAGAGGATAATTAATTAAATCTAAGTATTAAAAATAAATACTTCAACATGTTACAACCAAAAAGATCGAAACACAGAAAAGCTCAAAAGGGACGGATTAGGGAAGTGGCCAAGCGTGGAACAACGCTTTCATTCGGTTCTTTCGGATTAAAAGCTATGGAACCAGTGTGGATGACCAACAGGCAGATTGAGGCAGCACGTCAAGCGATGACCCGTGCAATGAAGAGGGAAGGAAATGTTTGGATTCGGATTTTCCCAGATAAGCCAATTACCCGTAAGCCTGCAGAGGTAAGGATGGGTAAGGGTAAGGGTAACCCTGAATTTTGGGCAGCTGTAGTAGAGCCAGGAAGAATTCTATTTGAGGTAGAAGGTGTTACCATGGCGGTTGCACAGGAAGCTATGGACCTAGCTGCTGCGAAACTTCCTATCAAAACAAAATTTGTAGTACGCAGGGATTATTCTGCATAAAAGTTTAGAACGTTAAACAATCAAAATATGTCAAAGAAAATTGATTTTTTAAAAAGCCTTTCTTCACTCAGTGAAACAGATATCAAGGCTAAAATTACTGAAGACGAACTTCGTTTGAAGAAGTTACGTTTTGCGCACGGAATCACACCATTGGAAAATCCAATGAGCATCAAGGAGTTAAGAAGAGACATCGCTAGGTTGAAAACGGAATCAAAAAAGAGGGTATCAGCTTAATTGTTGAATCTAAGTAAAGTATCAATATTAAACATTCAACCTTCGGGTTGACAGAAAAAAGAAAAGAAATGGTTGACAGACAAATTCGAAAGACCAAAACCGGAATCGTTAGAAGCGATAAAATGGATAAAACCGTAACCGTTGCTGTTGAAAGAAAGGTAAAGCATCCTATTTACGGTAAGTTCGTAAAGAAGACAACGAAATTCCATGCCCATGATGAAAAAAATGAGGCAAAACCAGGTGATGTTGTGAAGATCATGGAGACCAGGCCTCTAAGCAAAACAAAGCGTTGGAGATTGGTTGAAATCATCGAAAAAGCAAAATAAGAAATAAGAATTTAACGTAATTCTAAGTTCGTTTAACAAGTCGGTAAAGCCGAAAAAAAAATAAAATAATGATTCAGCAAGAATCCAGACTAAATGTAGCAGACAACAGTGGGGCAAAAGAAGTTCTTTGCATTCGCGTATTGGGGAATAGTGGTCAAGATTACGCAAAGATCGGAGACAAGATTGTTGTAACTGTGAAGGATGCCATACCTGCGGGTGGTATCAAGAAGGGAACTGTAACAAAAGCAGTAATTGTAAGAACTAAAAACAAACTCCGCAGAAAGGATGGTTCATACATCCGTTTTGACGACAATGCTGTAGTGCTTTTGAATCAGTCGGAAGAACCTAGGGGAACAAGGATTTTTGGTCCAGTTGCACGTGAGTTGAGGGATAAAGGGTATATGAAAATCATATCATTGGCCCCTGAGGTACTATAAATTTGTATTAACTGCCGAATAAAATAATTAAGATGAGCAACAGATTCAAGCCAAAATTCAACATTAAAAAAGGAGATACCATCGTGGTTATAACCGGTGAAGACAAGGACCAAAAG
>CAMBGO010000174.1 GCA_945866165.1 Chitinophaga pinensis
TAGAAAAAATAAAATCTATAATCAAAGGAATATTAACAGGTTTTGGAAGTATTAGAAAAATAGAAAAGAAGGGACTTTTTATAGCCTACACAATCTCAATTTGGTTTCTTTATCTATTTTGTATTAAAATTGGATTTCTCGCAATTAATGAAATTTCAACTTTGGGGTGGATTCCTTCTCTAACAATTCTCACTTTTGGTAGTTTTGCAATGATTGCAACCCAAGGTGGCATTGGAGCATATCAATTGGCTGTACAAAAAACTCTTGTTCTCTTTGGGGTTCGCGAAGTTACTGGATTAGCATTTGGATGGTTAATGTGGTCTGTTCAAACAATATTTTTGATGGTTGCTGGACCAATATCTTTGTTAATAATGTCAACTATAAATAAAAAAAATAAACTACTTAATAATGAATACTGAACAATTACTAAACTCCCTCAATATTTCTGCTATAAATCATGGCACGGCTACTGGACTTGTTTGGTTGAATAATGATTCAGAGAAAAGTAATTCCTATTCCCCAGTTGATGGTAATATTATTGCTGAATATTTTACAACAAGTGAAGAAAATTATAATCTGGTTATTGAAAAATCATTAGAGGCTTTTAATGTATGGAAACTTTGGCCAGCACCAAAGAGAGGTGAAGTTGTAAGACAAATTGGTGAGGCCTTGCGACACAAACGAGAGGACCTTGGAAGATTGGTAAGCTACGAAATGGGAAAAAGTCTTCAGGAAGGTATCGGTGAGGTTCAAGAGATGATTGACATTTGTGATTATGCAACCGGATTATCAAGACAACTTTACGGAATGACAACGCATAGTGAAAGACCTGGTCACCGTATGTTTGAGCAATGGCATCCATTGGGTGTGGTCGGAATTATATCAGCCTTTAACTTTCCTGTTGCAGTTTGGAGTTGGAATGCAATGATTGCATTGGTCTGTGGGAATGTATGTGTTTGGAAACCATCAGAAAAAACACCACTCACTGCAATAGCGTGTCAACATGTAATAAAAACTGTATTGGAAAAAAATAATATTCCAGAGGGAGTTTTATCACTTTTAAATGGCAACAGAATTTGTGGCGAATGGCTTACCAATGACAAAAGAGTCAATCTTATTTCTGCAACAGGATCTACTGCAATGGGAAGAGAAGTTGGCAAAGTTGTTTCTTCCAGATTCGGAAAATCAATTTTAGAATTAGGCGGAAATAATGCTATAATTGTTTGTGAAGATGCTGACTTAAAAATTGCCATCACTGCATGTGTTTTTGGGGCAGTGGGTACAGCTGGTCAACGTTGCACTACAACTAGAAGGTTAATAATTCACTCATCTATTTATGAAAAGTTTAAAGATCAATTGGTTAAAGCATATTCACAATTAAAGATTGGTAATCCGTTAATTCAAGAAAATCACATGGGGCCTCTGATTGATAAAGACGCCGTTGAAAAATACCTACATACTATTTCACTTATAAAGGAACAAGGAGGAAATATGATTGTTGAAGGCGGCGTATTATCTGGGAGCGGATTCGAGAGTGGTTGTTATGTAAAACCTTGTATAGCTGAAGTTTCACATGATTTGGCAATTGTAAAAACTGAAACTTTTGCACCCATCCTTTATTTCATGAAGTATACTGATTTAGATGAAGCTATTAACATACAAAATGAAGTCCCACAAGGACTTTCATCTGCAATCATGACTACAGACATAAGGAAGTCTGAACTTTTTCTCTCACATGCAGGTAGTGATTGCGGTATTGCAAATGTGAATATAGGAACAAGTGGTGCAGAGATTGGTGGAGCCTTTGGTGGTGAAAAAGAAACCGGTGGCGGAAGAGAAAGCGGAAGCGATTCTTGGAAGAGCTATATGAGAAGACAGACAGTTACAATCAACTACAGTTCAAAACTGCCATTGGCTCAGGGTATTTCATTTGAATTATAAAATTTTGTAATATAAATTATCCCACTTTTGTTATCATCTATTTATCATTTAATTTGAGTGTCATTCTTATATTATGAATAAAATATCATCTACCCTGTTTTTTTTATTGACAATAATTAGCATAGAAACCTATTCACAAGCTAGCCTACCTATTGACGATAAAGGTTGGCACCTAATGGACAAAAATGAATCAGGATTTTATGGGATAAGTCTTGAAAAAGCATATAGTGAGTTGCTTAAAAATACCACTCCAAAGAAAAAAGTTATCGTTGCTATTATAGATTCAGGTATAGACACGCTGCACGAGGACTTACAATCAGTTCTATGGAAAAATAAAAAAGAAATTCCTGGTAATAAAATTGATGATGATAAAAACGGCTACACAGATGATATTTATGGCTGGAATTTCCTGGGAGGAAAAGATGGAAGAAATGTAACGAAAGACAGTTATGAAGGAGCAAGAATATATTACAAATTTAAAAGCAAGTTTGATGAAAAAACAATCAATGAAACCAACCTTTCAGGTGATGATTTAATTGATTTCAGAAATTATACAAAATCAAAAGTGCAAATTGAAACGCAAGCAAAAGAGGCTTCAATGTATGTGATGATTCTAAAAGATATTGTAGCTAAGCTTCCCTATTCAGATAGTATTTTACAAAAAGAAATGAATAAGGCTGAATATACAGGGGATGAACTTGAAATTTTCAAGCCGCAGAGTCTTGAAGCTATTAAAGCCAAATCCGTGTTTCTTGGTCTTTACCAACAGACAAGGCAAATGGAAATGAGCAATGTCAGGTTAATTAATGAATTAGTGGGTTTTTATGATGGACAAAAATCCAAACTTGAAATTTTAGAAAAAGGACCTGAAGAGTATCGCCAAAATATTGTCAAAGATAATTACAATGATGCTACTGATCGTTATTATGGTAATAATGATGTAATGGCAACTGGTGCTGATCATGGTACTCATGTTGCAGGTATCATTGGGGCTGACAGAAAGAATAGCATTGGAATGTCAGGTGTTGCCAATAATGTTGAGTTAATGATACTACGAGCAGTTCCTGATGGTGATGAGCATGATAAGGATATTGCTAACGCTATTCGCTATGCTGTTGACAACGGAGCTTGGGTCATCAATATGAGTTTTGGGAAAAGTTTTTCCCCTGAAAAAAAATGGGTTGATGATGCTGTAAAGTATGCAGAAAGCAAGAATGTGCTTTTGGTACATGCAGCTGGAAATGATTCAAAAAATATTGATATAGAAGATAATTTTCCTTCTGGAAATTTCAACGACGATACATTGCGATCTTTTTCTAATTGGATTACAGTTGGTGCAAGTGGATTAAAAATTGATGGATTGGCTGCCGAATTTTCAAATTATGGGAAAAGAGAAGTTGATGTTTTTGCTCCAGGTGTAGACATATATTCATCATTACCAGGAGGTAATAAGTACGGAAAGCAAGATGGAACAAGTATGGCATCTCCAGTTGTAGCAGGTTTAGCAGCACTTTTACTTTCTTATTTCCCAGAACTATCAGCAAAACAGGTCAAAGAAATTATAGAAGTCTCATCACAAAAAATTATTGATGAAAAAATTCTTAAACCCAGAACAGAAAACGAAATGGTAAATTTCAATGAGCTGTCAAAGAGTGGCGGGATTATCAATGCATTTAATGCTATTAAAATTGCTCAATCTTACAAAGGGGATCGTAAACTTCAAGTGAGCAATTCCCCTTCTACAAAAAATAAGATAAAATAAATGAAAGTTAATCGTAATGCTCTTTCCCACCCTGCTTTCTTCAATAGGTATGTTGAAATGGTTGGAGAAGATTCTATAATTGACTTATTAGTCAATTCATTTGAAAAAATGAAGTTGGACATGCTTGTCATTGCAAATACAAACTTTGACTATGCGTACGCAGAAAATAAATGGACAATCAAAACATTGATAAGACATTGCATAGATACAGAACTTATTTTTATGTCGAGGGCCTTGTCAATAGCAAGAAATGATAAAAATCCAATTCAAAGTTTCGATGAAAATGCATACGCTACAGAATCAATTGCAGCCTATCAAAAAGAAGAATTAATAGATGAGTTATTACATGCTCGAAAGTCAAACGTTTTGCTATACAAGAGTTTTAAAGATGAATGGCTAATTTCAAGGGAAGGCAGAACGGACAAAGGTGAATCTATTTCGTTGCTTTCAATAGCCCATATTATTATTGGTCATTGGCTACATCACAAAAGAATACTTACAGAGAAATACGGAATTGAATTCAATTAATAGAAGTCTAATTCTTTATAACTAAAGTGTCTTTGTTAATCATATCATTAACAATCTTGCAAGTTTCACTCAAATAAAGATCCTTGGATAAATTAGTAATCCACTGTTTTCTTCTTTCAAGTTTATCCTTTTCGTTTGTTAATTTTTTCTCATCTTCCCCTAGCATTGTAACATTTAATACTTTCTGTGTTTTATTCGTTTCTTCAATTTTCTTGAAACCTTCTCTTAGTATTTTTTGTTCATCCTTATATTTAGTAAAATTGAGTGAATATGTTTTTAAATTAGATTTCTCTATTAATTTACCAATTTCATTTATAGCATTGAATGAAGCATTTTCTTGAACCCTTTTAGCACTTTTTTGTTTGACCAATTCAAGATCAAAGTTTGGACTTGATTTAACATAGCTAGCCTTTTGTATTTCATCCCAAGGCATTGCATCTGGATTGTCTTTTTCCCTGTATTTTAGACTTTCATATTGATCAGGCAACACTATCTGTGGAGCCACCCCTTTAAGTTGTGTTGAGCCCCCATTGATTCGATAAAATTTTTGGAGGGTTAACTTAATGGTGCCCAGTTCGACCGGTCCATTATTTGCAGTTAGGTTGGTTTCAGGTCTTAATTCAATATTTCTTTGAACAGTTCCTTTTCCATAGGTTGAGGTACTTCCTACAACCACGCCTCTGTCATAATCCTGCATAGCAGCAGCAAATATTTCAGAAGCAGAAGCTGAAAATTCATTAACCATGATTGCCAAAGGACCATCATATAGCACATTTTTATCTCGGTCGCGCAATACACTTGGCATACCTTCTTTGTCTTTTACCTGTACTATTG
>CAMBGO010000175.1 GCA_945866165.1 Chitinophaga pinensis
TATTCAATACCTGAGGGAAATTTATTTCCAAAGGGAACACCAAAAACTAGACCAGAGATCTATACCATGGGTCACCGCAATCCTTGGAGAGTTAGTAGGGATAGTAAAACAGGTTATATCTATTGGGGTGAGGTTGGTCCAGATGCCAACGCTGAATCTGCACGTGGTCCTCGCGGCTACGATGAATTCAATCAGGCAAAAGGTCCAGGATTTTTTGGTTGGCCATATTTTATTGGAGACAATAAACCTTATGTTGAATTTAATCATTTCGATAGTACTTATGGAAAGCCTTTTGATGCAACAAAGCCTGTAAATAACTCACGCAACAATACTGGATTGACAGAATTGCCATTGCCTCAACCTGCCATGATATGGTATCCTTATGGCCCATCAGATGAATTTCCATTGCTAGGTGTTGCAGGCCGCAGTGCTACAGGAGGACCGGTTTATCGTAGAGCAGATTTTCCAAATGCAAAGAGGCCTTTCCCTGATTATTATGAAGGCAAGTGGTTGATTGTAGAATTTATGAGAGGATGGGTAATGTCAGTAAGCATGGATGAGCACGGAAAGTATACCGGAATGGAGCCTATGTTAACCAACATGAATTTCAGTTCAGCGATTGATATGTCATTTGGCCCTGATGGCGATTTATATGTTCTTGAATATGGGTCTGCTTGGTTCAGGGGAAATGAAAATGCGCATCTTGTTAGAGTTGAATACAATGCAGGAAACCGTAAGCCTTCTGTAAATGCATCAGCTAGTAAAACCAGTGGCTCATTGCCACTAAAAACACAATTACTTTCAACTGGCTCTAAAGATTTTGATGGTGATGTATTAACATATGAATGGAAAGTAGTTGGCGGTGGCACAACTAAAATATACAAGGAACAAAATCCATCACTTCTGATTTCAAAAGCAGGAACATACAAGGCTACTTTAACTGTTTCAGATCCTAGTGGTGAAAAAAGTTCGAAGATGATTGAACTAAAAGCCGGTAATGAGCCTCCTGCTGTTTCATTCAATATTGCGAACGCAAACAAAACATTTTATTTCCCAGGAACAAAACTTGATTATGCAGTAAAGGTTCAAGACAAAGAAGATGGATCATTGGCGAGTGGAAAAATTGTACCTGCTCAAGTATCAGTGAGTCTTGATTATATGGCAATGGGATATGATCAAATTGATATTGCATCCACACAGCGCGGAGCAGACATGCAGGCATTTGCTTCAACTGGACAATTGTTGATGAACAAAAGTGATTGTAAAAGTTGTCATATGACAAACAAAAAATCAATTGGACCAAGTTATCTTGATGTTGCCAACAGGTACAAGAATAAGGCTGGTGCAGTTGATATGCTTGCTCAGAAAGTGATCAAAGGTGGAAGTGGTGTTTGGGGTGAGCATGGTATGAGTGCGCATCCGCAGCTCAGTGTTGCTGATTCAAGAGCCATTGTTGAATTCATTATGACCACAGGCGAAAAGAAAGATGTTGTGAAATCAGCTCCTGTAAAAGGTTCATTGGAAATAAAAGATACTTCTGTTAACAAGGGAAAAGGAACGTATGTTCTAAGGGCTGCATATCGTGATAAAGGAACTGCTGCAATGACACCTTTGTTGGGAGAGGAAATTATATTATTAAGACATCCAAGTCTAGATCCTGAATTAGCAGATGTTTCAAAAGGGTATGTGAAATTCATTACTCCTTCGAAGTCGCTCAATATGATTGGCAATGGATCATATATTGGTTACAACAATATTGACCTGCATGGTATTGAATCATTTTCGGTTAAGTTGATGGGTAACATGCGCGGATCTTCCGCAGGTGCATCTATTGAGATCAGGATGGATTCTCCCAATGGTGCAGTGTTGGGTAAAACAGATTATGTAAATCCAACACAGCGTGGTCAAAACAAAGCAAAAATTGATATTGCTGCAACGGAAGGGGCTCATGCAATCTACTTTGTATTTGTAAATGACAAGGCACCAGTAACACAAACGTTGTTACAATTAATGGACATAGAGGTCATGCCAAAACAAAGCAATCCGATTACTTTAAAATAAGATACCTGTTAAGAAACGAAGCGGTTTATACTTGATGGTGAGAGATCAAGTATAAACCGTTTTTCTTTTTATTAATTATCTAAAAAGCATCAGCGCTGAACCAGCCAGGGTGAGAATAATAACAAATTTTCGGTAATGTTCATCTCGAATCTTGCCTACTAAAAAAACACCTATGACAAAACCAATGGCCAGTGAGGGAACCAAGACGATATCGAGTTTTACTGTTTCCAGCGTTATGTTTTTCCAATAAAATATCTGAAAAGGTAATTTGAATAAGTTCATGATTAAGAAAATCCATGATGCAGTACCAATAAAACTATTTTTATCAATACGCATTGCCAAAAAATATAGATTTGAAAATGCGCCTGCAAGGTTTCCAATCATGGTCGTGAAACCTGCTGCCAATCCTGTTGATGCAGCAAAGAGTGGATGGGTCGGTACTTTTTCTGATTTTCTATATTCCATTCCAAGCACGATTACTATGGTAAACAGAATAATTCCTACCATCATTTTTCTGAAAATGACTTCATTTAAATCTTTCCCGAGAAATACCGCTAATAAAATTCCCACGATCATCCAGGGCATGATTTTCCAAACATGATTCCATTTAGCATGACGGTTGTAATATGCTACTGCTGCTATATCTGCTAAGTTCAGAAGTGGTAGAACAACGCCTGTAGATGATTTGCTTCCAAATACGATTGCCATTAGCATCACTGAAAGCATGTCTAGACCTCTAACACCAGCCTTGCCAAGGCCAATGATAAATGCTGCCGACATTAGCATTGTCCATTCTGATACATGTAATGAAAGAAGTGTATTCAATTCTTTAAACAGATAGTCTGATTGTAATATACTCGATTTCGAGTGCTAAATTTGTTTAAAATAGCCAATTTGAAATTATGTTTAATTGTTCTAATTTCAAACTTAATATCTTTACTAATCTTTAAAATGTTAACCCTAAAATCAATTCAAATGAAAAAGTTATTGTTATTGAGTTTAATCATGTTTTTCAATGCAATGATTACCTTGGCCCAATCCTATGAAATCAAGGTTGTCACTATTATAGAATCAATCATTCCAAGTGGTTTGGGAAGATCAAGAATGGTGTCTTCGAATGAGACCAGAAATTTTAAAGAATTTACTTCAACTCGTGGTGGTGAAGATGATGATAGAAACAAATCTGATCGTGATGATATCAGGGTAAGTGGTTTTGAGGAAACAAAGCTGTTGAATTTTTATAATATTGCTGGTATTCGCTTTCAAAATATTGCAGCCAACGATGCCCTTATCTCATCAAAAATCACATCTATGCTTGCTGAAGGATGGGACCTTGCTTTTGTTACAAGCGCTGTTGAGAGCGATGGGGGAAAGGATGATGGAAAAGGTATATTCATCACAAGGCTTATATTCAAGCGTAAGAAGTAGGTATTAAAAATTTATCGGAATCAAGTTTTAGCTCGGGCGATACAATAAGGAAGTGTAATAAGTGATTGAATTTATATCTACCAATTCATCATGGTTTGATATTTCACTTTATCGTTAGTGAATCATTAATGAGACGGTTATGGTATTGCTGAATAAATGCCTTAATGATATTCTCCATTGAGTCTTGTCTGGCTTTCATGGTATTGAGCAAATTATTTTTCAATCTAGGATCGGTTTTATAATTATACAGCGAGTATGGTTTGTCTCCATTCAGTTGAAGGACGTAATCATTTTTGAAAAGCTCAAAGCCATTGTGATAGTTTATTGCAGTATTGCTTGTACTAGAATCGAATATGTTTTTTCCAAATGCAATAAATGGTTTTGGATAATGTAAATATGAAAGTACAGATGGCATAATGTCAATTTGTTGGACTAACTTATCTTCTACTTTTGTTATACTTGAATCTCCCGGGTGGTAAAATAAAACCGGGACTGCCATATTGCCCCAAGACGTTTTGTATTCTGGCAGATAGGAGATGGAAGCATGATCACCTGTTATCACGAACAGCGTTTTTTTGAACCAATTCATTTTTTCAGACTTCTTAAAAAATTTGCGAAGGGCCATGTCGGTATATCCAATTGTTTCCCTCAAGGGGTGATCGCCTTTGGGAAATTTATTTTTATAGTTGGATGGTACTACAAAAGGTTCATGAGACGAAACACTGAATAGGGTGCTGATGAAAGGTTGTTTTAGCGTATTTATTTTATCAGCTGAAAATTGCAAGAAGGGTTCATCCCAGATGCCCCAGGTCCCATCAAAGTCCTTATCATTTCCATATTCATCTTTGCCGAAATAATGATCAACACCAATAAGGTTCATCAGTGCTTTGAATCCCATGGAGCCATTTGGTGCACCATGAAAAAATGCAGTTGTATATCCTTTTTCTTTTAAGATTGCGGGAAGGCTTTTGGTTTTATTTGATACATAAGGAGTAAGTATAAAAGGGATTTCACCTGCAGGAATACCCATCAAAACAGATGGCAATGCATCGATTGATTTTCTTCCATTGGCAAATGAATATAATAATGTTCGGCCTTCTCCAAGCAAGGAGTCAAGGAAAGGAGTGTATCCTTTGTATGTTCCATTAGCTAGTTTTTTATTATAAAAACCCACGGACTCCCTTCCAAAACTCTCCAGGATAATGATTACTACATTGTCGTATTTGAAGGCTGTATCTTTTGAAACTATTTGAACGGGATTAAAATAATGAGCAACATTTTTTTCATCAAAAAAATCATTTCGATCATAAAATTGTTGTTGCATCGTTCTTAGAATACAAAATGGTGTATTCAACACCAAGTGAATCAAGGCGGGATCTTTTACATATTCACCAGCATTGCTCATGGTGATGGGCCTTGTTGTATAATTAAAGTCACCCCTAACGCCACCAACAAAAATAATTGGTATCGCAATCATCATGGCTATATTTCCTACATTCTTGAATCTTGTTTGTTCTGGCTTTAAAATAGAGTTAGAAATTTTCCTGTAAAAGAAAAATAATAAAGTTGTT
>CAMBGO010000176.1 GCA_945866165.1 Chitinophaga pinensis
AAAGCATCAATCAACTGATTATTCGGATCATCCTGGTCTATAATGGTAACTGTATAGGTGCCTGCAACCAATGAGGAAATATCTTGACTGTTTGAGCCGTTACTCCAGGAAAAATTATAGGTGCCAGATCCGCCACTAACTGTTAATGAAATTGACCCAACATTTGGTGAAAAACAAGATGTATTACCAATTGTTGCATTAACTGAAATTGCGCCATCTGCTTTAGTATTAGAAATAATTGATTTTTCTTCTGCATTTGAGAGAGAATCCTTAACTAATATTATTTCAGATGGGACTCCAGGCTTTTCGTTTAAAGATACACTGTCATGAGAAAAAAATGAACCTACATGAGAATTACCAAATGTATCTATATTTAAAAGAAGTAAAACTAAAATAACAGAAAAGAGATTGAGTAATTTAAATGAAGAATATTTAGTAAAAAAACGAGATGACTTTACGGTAAGCATATTTTTGATTAATGTCAAATACGATTTAAAAAATTCAATTACTTGATATTTAATCATTAGAAGTATTGTTCAAATTCATTTTGATATTGTAGTAATATCATAGGAATTACAAAAGTTGATAATTAATACTATTTTTCAAGGGAATATTAGTGGATTCTAGAGAATACATGCAAATTAGTTTTTTTATTAAAAAACATAAAAAAACAGATTCCCTACATGTTTATAACTTTTGAGGGTGACCTGCCATGCTGCTATTTTTTATGAAAATCAAACCATGAAGTTGAAGTAATTATTCCCATTCACACTGAAAGACTGAAGTCGACATTGAATTCTTTATCAGATTAGCATAAACTATTATCAAAAAATAAAACCAGATTAGTTTAAATCATTGAACTTCATGAATCAAATTCAAAATATTGGACGGGTGCTTTAAAGTTGCTTTCATTGGACTTGCAGTTTAGCTAACAGCTGCTTTCTCCATTTAAATGGAACAGCCCTTGTTTGCATCTTAGGTCAGTTCAACTTTTTAACGCAACACGTTAACGAAGTTAACTTGTTGTATGGAAAAATATCAAAGATTAAGTCTCGATGAGCGAGAAACGATTGGCCAGATGTTATCTCAGGGTAAAAGTCTTAGGTTTATTGCTGATTCACTATCAAGGAATGTCAGTACGATCAGCCGCGAGATTAGACTTTTTTCTGCCCGAGGTACCCGCTATAAACCATGGTTGGCCCATTACTGCGCAGATTATCTTTCAGCTAGGCATAATACCGGCAGAAGGATATCTCGTAATCCAAAACTGCATAGCTTTATTAATTCACATTTAAAATTATATCATAATATATTTTTGAAGTGCCTATTTCAAAAATATTCTGAGAAAAATGAAAAAAACTGTTTGGATACAAATCAGAAATGGTGCAAACCGGTTTGTAGTCCCAATTCTCAGTGACTGGAATGCGTAGGATATCAAAAAAGAAAAAACAAACCAACATATATAGTTAAATACAGGGATCGAGTTACCATCCCAATTCCAAAAACCAAGCCTCAATGCCACGGGCTCCATTAGCCAATCAAATAAAACAGCAATAGAAGCTCCAATGAGTGGTTGTAAAAAACGAGCAAAAAAATTATTTTTCGAATGTTTTTTATTGAAATGTAACTTTCCCAACAATAAACCAGCAGAGATGTATGCAGAAAAAACAATAATAAACCAATTTACTCCTATCAAGACGGGAACACCAAAAAATTTCAAACCGAGTACATTGCCATAAGTATAGTATCCGAATAATTGGTGTGTATTTACACCAATTAGTTCTACAATCAAGCCTACATAAAAGGCAATTAAAAGTGCATTTAAAAAAGATTTGTTTTTTTCTTCTTCATTCCAAATCAGTAAAATAAACATCAGGAGGAGGTTATAAGGTGTCATTCCTGAAAAAAGTACTGTATCATAAAATGCCATCCCAATTGCCCCTGCAGTGTGAACAAGGACTAAAATAAAAAGGGACCAAAAAAGTTTATTTCCCAACACAGTTGAAGTACTTTTATTTGGATGTGGATCTATTACCATTTGAACGGATAAAATTTTATATGCAGTATTGCAAATAAAGCATAAAGATCAAACTATTCTTTGATCAAATCACTAACAATCTTGGCACTTTTAAGACAAAGTGGTATTCCGCCTCCAGGATGAACACTGCCCCCTGCAAAAAATAGTCCTTTCACTGCTGTTGTATAATTAGCGTGACGTAAAAATGCAGCCCACTTGGAATTTGAACTTGTTCCATACAAGGATCCCAAATAAGAATCAGTTCGTCGTTGTATGCCTTCTGGTGTAAGTACTTCCTCTTCTTGAATGTAAGAGGCAATATCAACACCCATTATCCTACTTAATTTATCAATTACATTTTTCCGAACTTCACTAACCTCTTTTACCCAATCCGCTCCTTCCATAGCTGGCGCATTTACCATCACAAACCAATTTTCTTTTCCATCTGGAGCCTGCCCTTCCTCCATTTTAGAAGTTATGTTTATATATATGGTAGGGTCGTGAAAAAATTGCTTTTTTTCAAATAGATGCTCAAACTCAGATTTATAATCATTGCTAAAAAAAATATTGTGCAAATGCAAATCAGGAAACGTCTTATTGATTCCCCAATAAAAAATCAATGCACTACTACTACGTTCATTCTTCAATACTTTATTTGCCTTGTTGATGTCTCCAAGTAAATTTTTATACGTATAATAAACATCAACATTGCTGATCACGATGTCTGCAGGATGAAAAATACCGCCTACCTCAACTCCTTCTACTATATCATTACCTTTTACAATTTTTTCTACTGATTTTCCAAGTGAAAATTTAACGCCTTTTTTTCTCGCAAGACGCTCCAAAGCATTGGGAATGCTAATCATACCACCCTTGGGATAAAATGTTCCTTCATTCTGCTCAAGGTGTGGAATTAAACTCAACATACCTGGCGCTTTGAATGGATTACTTCCATTGTATGTAGCAAAGCGATTAAAAATTTGAACGGCTTCTTTTGTCTTTAACCTTATTTGGTTAAATGAATTCAGGGTTCCAAATAAATGGGAAAGGCCCACCGACTTCATTGCTGAAAAAATTCGTGGATGAAGCCATGTTGAAGCACTCCTCAGTGAATAGTTGAGAAAGATATTACCTACGCTCTCATATACCCGAGCAGATTCATCCAAATAATCAATTACGTTATGTTCAGGTTCCCCGAGCTTTTCATTTAATTCCTTGGCAAAATCATGCTTATCGGTATAGGCGTTGACAACTACACCACTTTCAAAAAAATACTTGCATGCAATTGGCACCTTGCTAAAATTAAAATATTCACCAATTGTTTCACCAGCATATTCAAATAATTCTATAAGATTTTGTGGTTGGGTAAAAAGTGAAGGTCCAGCATCAAAATAAAAACCATTCTTTTCAATTAAATACATCTTGCCACCAAGAACATCATTCTTTTCAAAAACTTCTACATCAAATCCTTGAACAGCCAAGCGAATAGATGTGGCCATGCCGGCAATACCGCTTCCTACTATGATTGCTTTTCTGCCACTAATCATAGTATCAGCTTGATTTAATTAAGTATTTTTCCAACAAGGGAAATGCAATGCGAAACCAAATGGTGTATTTTAAGGGGTGTAAAGCCAATTCATGCTTTAAATCAGCCATCGATTTAAAACAATAATCACCAGCCTCCGAAAAATTTAAATTAATATCTCCATCATACTTACCAATAAACACATGATCAAATTCATTCTCAGTAAGTCCTTTATCTAATGAAGCTTTGTAAGTAAAATTGAAAGCAAATTCCAGCTCAGTTATGAAACCCATCTCTTCAGTCAATCTCCTTTTAGCGGCATCAATAACTGACTCACCCGGATAAGGGTGACTACAACAAGTATTGGTCCACAGCCCACCACTATGGTATTTTGAAGCTGCTCTTCGCTGTAAGAGCATTTCATTTCTGCTGTTAAATATAAAAACACTGAAGGCCCTATGCAATAGGCCCTTTTGATGCACTTCCATTTTTTCCATAACCCCAAGCTCATTGTCACGTTCGTCAACCAGTACAACCATTTGTTCCTTTTGCTGCATTGATAATAAATATGATTTAATTGCCAATAGCGTGGGTGATTTCAGCACCTAGTGGACTAACACCGGGATCATAATAACCCACTAGCCTTCCTTCTTCATCAATGAGGTATTTTGAAAAGTTCCACGAAGGAGCTTCTTTGTTCCAACCATTTTTGGTTGGGTCAGAGAGCCATTGAAAAAGTGGATGTTGTTCTTTACCCTTGATGACAACAGTTTTCATTGCAATAGGAAATTCAACGCCATAATTCTTTTTACAAAAAGCAGCTATCTCTTCATTGCTTCCCTTTTCTTGTTTCTTGAAGTCGTTTGCAGGAAATCCAATTATAATTAAATCACCCGCTTCTTTACTATATAAAGATTGCAACTCTTCATATTGAGCAGTATAGCCACAATCACTTGCCGTATTTGCAATGACTATTTTTTTTCCTTTCCATTGGGCCAAATTAATTTTATCCCCATTAATTAGTTCAATAGGAATATCATAAATGGAACTTTGAGGAGAAATCAATTTATCAGATTCAATTACACGATTTTTAACACCAAAAAAATGAGTAATTTTTGTTAATGTAGGGTAAAAGCTCTTTAACATTTTTTGTCGGGCACTCATGCTATTTGTTTGTGTTTTTGTAGAAGATGTACAAGCAACTATACTTGTAAGAAATACAAATAAAGAAATAAAAAAATAATTTCTGTTATGATGCATTTGATTCATATCAACTGATTTTGAAAATTGTTCTGAGCAATTTTGCTTTGTTTCCAAAAGGAGCGTACCAAACAGGTAGATCAAACCATGAACGAGAATGCATTACAGCTTTGGGTCTTGTAAATGTATCAAAGCCATATTTACCATGGTATTGTCCGGTTCCACTTGGCCCAACACCACCAAATGGAAGGTTTGGATTTCCAAGGTGAATCAGACCGTT
>CAMBGO010000177.1 GCA_945866165.1 Chitinophaga pinensis
AGCGATCGCATGAAGCAAGTTATTTTTAAATTCAGAAGTACTGTCTACAAAATACGATCTAGCAGTAGCAGCTGATTCAATGGAAAAACCACCTTTCTGCCAACCAATCATGATTGAATTTCTAAGAAGAAATTGAGTTGATCTTCTCCAACGGTTTCCAAAGTTATGATTAGCTGCAGTACCTGTTGCATTGTTAGGACCAACAAAAGTAAAATTACTCAACTGTGGCCTAGTAAATGGCGTAACAAGTGTACCTGATCCATCATTATCACACTCAATACCATTACCAGCGTCACCACCATCAACGAAATCAGGCTTTCTGCATGCAATTGCATATTGAATCTTTCCATTATAACCAAAATCAAAATCGTAGTCATCATCTGCAGTTGCGAATGCAATTAGGTTTTTGCAATTCACCGTTCCACCAAAAAATTCATACGCATCATCATTACCAAAAGAAACTTGAACGTTTTCAATGATTGTGCCAGAACCAACACCACCCATGGTAAGTCCATTGATTTCAGATCCAGGCTCGGCTGCAATACCTGCAAATTCAATACGAACGAAACGAAGGATACCACTTTCATCGTTTGGATCTGTACCACCATATTTACGACCTACACCACCCTCTACTGTTGGTGCTGGATCCTGTGGCCTGTTAGTAGGTGCTTTCCCAAGCATAATGATTCCACCCCAATCGCCAGGAGAACGCTGACCGATTGCTTTACCACTTGAAAAAACAATTGGATCTGTTGCACGACCATCAGCAATTAACTTGGCACCACGCTCGATGATCAAGGCCCCTTTTTCGGTGATATCACTCAAAATAACACTTCCAGGAGCAATGGTAATGGTATTACCATCTGTAATGTAAACATATCCCCTAAGTGTATATTTTCCTTTTGGGAGAAAATAACTCTTGTTAATAATTCCTTGAATTATACCACCATTTGTAGCTGGATCCTGTGGATCAGTTGCTACGTTGGTAGGTGCGGTAGTAGTGTTGTTAATTACTTCCTCAAAATTAACTTTTATGCAGGAGGTCAGGGCCAAAAAATTAAGCACCAATGCTCCGATAATGATTCTTTTCATAATTGGGTTTTTATCAGTTTTTACTTTTGCTAATCAAATTGAAATCATATGTGAAACCAAGTGTTATTGTAGAACCTGGCTTATAAGAATTAAACATTCTGTCTGTATCAGCATTATATGCTGTCTTTTCATTTAAATTCTCATAAAAATAAAATGCATTATTGAGTATATCAGCAACATTCAACTTAATCTCTCCTTTGCTTGCAAAAAGTTTTTTAGAAATTTGAAAATCAAGCTGATTACGAGGTCTTTCAAAAACACTAGGGAACTCTTCATTGCCTACAAGTGCAAGCCTCTCACCAATTCTGTTGTAAAGCAGGGAAACATTAACATCAGAAGATGTAAATTGAATTCCAGCATTGATTAAATATGGTGACTGACCTTGCAGAGGACGATTGGCTTTAACTTCTTTGTTTGCTGAAGAAAGATCCTTGAATACTACCTGGGAGTTCAAATAAGTATAGTTTCCGAAAAGACTAAGGTTTTTAAAGGCTGGAGCAATAAATTCAAGACCTTTTCTCACCTCAATTTCGAATCCAACAGTAGATGCACTCACCGCATTTTGATAAAAATACCTACGGCTATCTGCATTACTTCCTGGATCAAGTCTGAATTCTATTGGATCAGTAAAAGATTTATAGAAAGCCCCGAAAGAGATCGATTCACCTGCTTTAGGATAAAGCTCATAACGTAAATCGTAATTTGTGATTGAAGTACGCTTCAAAGCAGTATCACCCTTTACGCCATAATTCATTTCATAATCAAAGAAAGCAAACTCTGCTATCTCCCTGAATTCAGGCCTTGCGACTGTTTGACTTACTGAAGCCCTGATATTTTGGGTACTTCCTGCATTGTAAATCAAATTCAATGAAGGTAGCACATCAAACTTTTCAGTAAGACTGACCCTTCTGTATCCAGTTTGATCCTTAGAAGTGAGCATCTGCTGGAAATTCTCACCACGAGCACCCCAAATCACCCTTAAATCGCCAAAGCGGTTATCAAACATGGCGAAACCTGCATTTAAGATGGATGCTCCAAAGTATTTGTCAGAGTTGTTGGTAAACTCTTCAAGAATAAATCCATTCTTACCAATATTATCGTACAAGAAAGCTTTTTCTACCGGCTTTTTACCACTCGCTACGTTGAACGTCTGGGTATTTCCAACATTATATCTGAAAATTCTGCTTCGAAAATCACGTATACGAGCCAATGTAGAACCACCTAGTTTGAAGGTTTGCTTATCCTTTCCACCCCAATTCATGGGAATTATGAACTGACCACCCGCACCAGCACTATAATCTTTCAAATCACTGAAAAAGCGCCTGGTGTCATCCGGGTCAATTTCGTAAGGTAAAGTTGTATTGATCGTTCTTGCATATAGTGCAGTTCTTAAGTCTGGTTGAATTTTCCAGTTATATCCTCCATTACCATTCCACTTGAATTTAATACCACTCTTGCTCAATTGATGCTCACCCTCAATTTGTGTACTATATAGAGAACGCTGGTTCAAATAAGATGAACTGAAAGAAAGGTCATTTAAACGATTTGAGTTATATCCGTTTCGGGTATAGTAGTTGTCTTCATACAATTGATTGAAAAGATTTTTGAATGAAAGCTTATTTTTACCTTTAACCCAAGAAATATTTACAATACCGCCAAGATTTGTGAGGTATTTATTTTGTCTGTCATCAAATTCGAAAACCTTTTTGCCATCTGCCTCATAGAATGCACGATCCACATCATAAACCAACATTGAATTTCGGTAATTGAGTGCAACAATAGTACCCAAATTTGAACCATCCTTAAACTTGTGATTCTTAGCATAGGTCAAGTTGAATGTCTGAATTGGTGCTGCCGTTGATTTAACAGGCTCATATACATCTCCCCGAAATGATTGGGATAATACAACCTGTTGTTCAAAACCTGCAGCATCTTTTCCCAATGCCCTATATTCTTGAGCTCTAGCCGGAAACATAGATGGAATACTTCTTGTTCCGTCATCAAAACCCAACCAGTCAAGCTTATTTCTTTTGTTGCTTGTAAAATCCCTGAAAGTTGATTGATTATTGTAACCAAGACCAAAACCGATGGTCAATACATCCTTACTTGGTATATCTCTGGTGTTAACCTGTACCAGGCCTCCTGCGAATTCACCAGGAAGGTCCGGAGTTGCAGTTTTATTTATAATGATATTATCGATTAGCGCGGCAGGAAACACATCAAATGAAAATGCTTTTTTATCAGGTTCAGAACTTGGCAACTGTGCACTGTTTAGCATTGCGGCGTTGTATCTGTCTGAAAGGCCCCTTACAATTACAAATCGATTGTCCTGGATGGAAGCCCCGCTCACCCTCTTCAAAATTTCACCGGTATTTTTATCGGGCGTTCTACGGATGAAATCCGCAGCCAACCCACTTGATAAAGCTGTATTGCTTCGCTGGAATGTTAACAAGGCAGTGGTGCTTTCCTGTTTTCTATTAGACCTGATTATTATTGTTTCGTTGGTTTTAAATTGAGGCTCCAACACAATATTTAATGTGTTGTCTTGAGAATTAGTAACATCAATATCTGAAATCAATTTGGATGAGTATCCCGAACTGGATACCATAAATGAATATTTTTTTCCAGTCTCTAACAAAATTGAAAATTGACCCTCTACGTCTGAAATTACCGTTCTGTTCAGTTCTTCTATTTTGATTGTTGCACCGGTAATAACCTCATTTTTTGTATTAATAACACGCCCAACAAGTTTGATGCTTTGAGCACTTGCAACAGAAGCCAATACCATGAAAAACACTAAAAAAGATAATTTACCCAGCTTCGTCATACAAATAGTTAATTTGTTAAGTGGCAAATTAACATCATTGAGTTTGCTTTATTGTTAGGGATTGGTTACGTAATTGTAACTTGTATATTAATAAAAGGTTAATGAAAGGAGTTCTACTCTGAACTTATAAAATACTACGATAAGAATAAAAGTTGAATTAAAATGGGTGCCTTTACACAACATTCCTTAAAAAAATACCCATCTTTGTACTTAATTGATTGATTATGAAAGGAATCATATTGGCAGGGGGTTCTGGCACAAGACTTTACCCCATAACTTATGCTATCAGTAAACAAATCATGCCTGTTTATGACAAGCCAATGATTTATTATCCATTGTCTACACTCATGCTAGCAGGCATAAAAGATATCTTAATCATTTCCACTCCCCATGATCTACCTCAATTTGAAAAACTATTTGGAAATGGTCATCACCTCGGACTGAATTTTTCTTATAAAGTACAAGAGCAACCAAATGGATTGGCGCAAGCATTTGTGCTTGGTGAAGAATTTATTGGTGATGATAGTTGTGCCTTGGTATTAGGCGATAATATATTTTATGGAATGGGACTCGGCAACACGCTTGAAAAAAACTCTAATCCTAATGGTGGAATCGTATATGCCTATCAAGTAAGTGATCCCGAACGTTATGGTGTAGTTGAATTCGATTCAAATAAAAAAGTGATATCGATTGAAGAAAAACCAGAAAACCCAAAAAGTAAATTTGCTGTTCCAGGTTTATACTTTTACGACAACGATGTTGTAGAAATAGCAAAAAATATCAAGCCTTCTCCAAGGGGTGAATATGAAATAACTGATGTTAATCTGGAATACCTGAGAAGAGGAAAACTTAGTGTGTCAGTACTTGATCGAGGAACAGCATGGCTTGACACAGGTACATTTGATTCACTGATGCAAGCATCTCAATTCATTCAGGTCATAGAACAAAGACAAGGAATAAAAGTAGCCTGTATTGAAGAAATTGCATGGAGAAAAGGTTTTATTTCAAAAGAACAATTAATTGAACTCGCCAAGCCACTTCTAAAAAGTGGATATGGGACCTATATCATGGGATTGATAGACAGTG
>CAMBGO010000178.1 GCA_945866165.1 Chitinophaga pinensis
TTACCTTTTTCTTTTAGCTGGTCTAACTCGCTTTGCAATAAGTTGCTTACAACATATGCATGCTGAACTGAATTGAAATCTATGGCTGTTCTAATCTTTAGTTTGAATGTATTTGTCTCTTGGTCAAATTCTACTTTGTCAACATATCCAATTGTAATTCCTGGAGGGAATCGATCGGAATAGGGACTGGTTACAATGGAATCTCCCTTAACAACTTTTATGGTTTTGGGAACCTTACTGAGCATGAGAATCGAGGGGTCTTTACCGTCCCAACTAATTTCACCCAATCCACTTTCTTTTTTCAAAACTGCAATAACTTTTGAATCCCTATTTATTAAACTCATTACAAGAGACATATTCTTACTGGTATAAACCACCGTTCCAATCAGACCGGAAGTTCCAACAACAGCCATGTTGGGCTTAATACCTTGGTCGCTACCTCGATGCAGCATTATATAATTTTGTTGTAAGAAAACTGAACTGCTAAGTACTTTGGCAGGCATGTACTTAAACTGTCTAGAAATATTTATGGAATCTTTGATTTCAAATGTTTTCTCTAATTGACTTGAAGTGTCGGGCACCATATCTGTAACAGACAGTTGTTCAAGTAGTAATGCATTCTGTATTCTAAGATTTTCATTTTCCTTTTTTAAACTGAAAAATTCCTCAACAACATTAACTCTTTTATTGATGCTACCGCTCAACTCGTTTGAAAAATTCCAGTAAATGGCTTGATGAAAATCGTTGTATTTGAAAAGCATTACAAGAGATATCATCTGCAAAAAAAGAAAAAGCAGAAGAATAGCATATTTATTAAGAAAAAGAAAAATGTTGCGCATGAATTACCCGCTCTTTGATTTAGAAAGGCTTTACCCTATCTCATGATAAATGGGAAATTATGATAGTTTTTAAGTGCTAGGCCTGTCCCGCGCACGACACTTTTAAGCGGGTCTTCAGCAATGTGAACTGGCAACTTAATTTTTTGAGCAAGCCTCTTATCCAAGCCCTTTAATAATGCACCGCCTCCAGTTAGGTATAATCCTCTTCTGTAAATATCTGACGCAAGTTCTGGTGGTGTTGTTTCCAGTGCTTTTAATATTGCCTCTTCAATTTTAAAGATTGACTTATCTAGTGCCTCTGCAATTTCTTGGTAGCTTACCATTATTTGTTTAGGAATTCCTGTTACAAGGTCGCGACCATTAACTGCCATATCATCTGGCGGATTGTCGAGATCCTTCAAAGCAGCACCAATATGAATCTTAATTTGTTCAGCTGTCCTCTCACCAATCAACAGACTATGGTATCTCCTTAATGCTTCCATGATATCTGCAGTAAACTCATCGCCTGCAATACGAATTGATTGATCACACACAATTCCAGCCAATGCAATCACTGTAATACCAGTCGTACCACCACCGATATCAATAATCATATTTCCAATAGGTTCTGTAACATCAATACCAATTCCCAATGCAGCTGCCATGGGCTCATATATTAAATATACCTCTTTTGCCCCTGCCTGCTCAGCACTATCACGAACCGCACGCTTTTCTACTTCAGTAATACTTGATGGAATACAAATCATCATTTTCCAACTTGGAGGAAACAATGGTTTTTTTGGATAAATCAATTTGATCATTTCTCTGATCATCAATTCAGCAGCATTGAAATCTGCTATTACTCCATCTTTTAATGGACGTACAGTGCGAATACTTTCATGGGTTTTTTCATGCATCAATAATGCCTTCTTACCAACTGCCAATAAAATTTTTGGATTATTTCGATCTAACGCTACTATGGAAGGCTCATTCACAACTATCTCGTCATTGTGAATGATGAGTGTATTTGCTGTGCCAAGATCAATGGCAATATCCTGTGTGAAAAAAGTGAAAAGTCCCATCAGTACTGAATTTTATAATGATACAAAGTTCAAATAAAAAAAGGGATAAACAATCATTAATTTAAATATGTTACAGGATTTTTTTTGTAGAAGAAAAAATTAAAAGCCGACAAACTCATAACCAATATCCTTGCGGTATGTCATTTTATCAAAGCGTATATTCTTGATTTTTTTCAATGAATTATCAACTGCTTCTTGAATGGTATTGCCAAAAGAAGTTATGGCAGCTACACGACCTCCATTCGACAGTAAAAGACCCTCATGTTCTACTACCCCAGCATGAAAAGCCAGTGTATTCTGATCATTTGCTTGATCGAGTCCATCGATTTTCTTACCTTTTTCAAAGGTTTCAGGATAGCCGCCACTCACTAAAACCACTGTTGCAGCTGATCTTGGATCAACTTTCACCTCATATTGACTGAGATTACCTTGATCCATTGCTATAAACATTTCAACCACGTCAGACGCAAGGCGAGGCATTACAACTTCTGTTTCTGGATCACCCATTCTGCAATTATATTCAATTACAAAAGGTTCATCACCTACTTTGATAAGTCCAAAAAAAACAAAACCATCATAAACTAAGCCATCCTCGTCAATTCCCTTGATGGTAGGCTGCACTACCTTATCCAATACCTTTTGCATGAAAGCCTTGTCAGCAAAAGGAACCGGACTGATGGCTCCCATTCCGCCTGTGTTCAGCCCTTTGTCGCCTTCACCAATCCGTTTGTAATCTTTTGCCTCAGGCAATAAAACAAACTCTTTGCCATTGGTAAGGGCAAAAACACTTAATTCAACCCCACTCAAAAAAGACTCTATAACAACTCGTTCGCTTGCTTTCCCAAATTTAGAAAGCTTAATCATGTCTTCAAAAGCGCCCAGTGCATCTTCATGGGTTTCGGCAATTACAACGCCCTTGCCCGCCGCCAGGCCATCTGCTTTCAATACCACTGGCAGACTATGGCCCTTCAAGTACTCAACACCTTCTTCAAAATTTGAAATGCTAAACTCCCTGTAAGAAGCGGTTGGAATACCATGCCTGTCCATAAATGATTTTGCAAAAGCCTTACTGCCCTCAAGCTGAGCAGCTTTTGCAGATGGACCAACCACAATTATATCAGAAAGCAAGGGATCTGACTTGAAAAAATCATAAATACCATTAACCAATGGGTCTTCGGGACCAACAACCATTATGTTAATACCCTTTTCTAAGCAAAAACTACCAAGTGCCCTAAAATCACTTGATTGAATTTCAACATTAACGCCATGTTGTGCTGTTCCGGGATTACCAGGCGCAATAAAAAGTTGTTTACAAAGGGGGCTTTGCTTAATCTTTAATGCCAAGGCATGTTCCCTGCCGCCGGAACCTATTAGAAGTATATTCATTGGGTAAATTGATTCTTTATTGAAAAGGTTCAACGAAGATACAAATTGCTTATTTTAGGCAAACCAACAAATCACAAAAGATGACATCAAACCAAGACAGCAAGCATCCGAGGGGTCTGACCGTGCTTTTTGCCACTGAGATGTGGGAACGTTTCAACTTTTACGGCATGAGAGCCATCCTAATTCTCTTCATGACCAAGGCAATGCTGTTTTCAAAAGAATTCTCATCACAGCTTTACGGTGGATACATGAGTCTGATTTATTTGACTCCCTTGGTTGGTGGATATGTTGCAGATCGATACTGGGGGAATAAAAAGTCAATTATTGTAGGTGGCTTGGTAATGGCAATTGGTGAATTCATTCTTTTTTTCTGTGGAAATACTTATGAAAGCAATCCTCAGCTCTCTTCCTTTTTGTTTTTCGCTGGACTTGGTTTCATGATTTCAGGCAATGGATTTTTTAAGGCCAATATATCTTCTTTGGTTGGACAACTCTACCCAAAAGGCGATAGAAGAATTGATGCGGCATATACAATTTTTTACATGGGCATCAATGTTGGTGGGGCATTGGGACCTTTTGTTTGTGGACTTTTTGGAGATACCGGCAACCCTGTTGATTTCAAATGGGCGTTTCTTGTAGGTGGCATCGGTATGATAATTAGTGTACTCACCCAGGTATTGTACCATAAAAAATATGTTGTTGATTCAGATAATAATATAGTAGGATTGGCTCCTAGTAATGCTCCAACATGGTCAAAGAGCATTGCATTCATAGTTATTATATTGGCTTCGCTAATTTGTCTTTCAACTGGTTTGCTTTTCATGGATTCTGGATTGGCAAATATCAAACACCTTGGGGTTGAATTAATGGGAATAAAGTTCAGCACTTCCATGTTCACAAATATTTTCTTTCTGCTGATTGGATCTATTATTACAATTGCACTGATCATTTTTACCGATAAGACACTCAGTAGGATTGAGAAAAGCAAGGTGATGGTCATTTTCGTTGTATCTTTTTTTGTAGTTTTTTTCTGGAGTGCATTTGAGCAAGCCGGTGCTTCACTCACTTTTTTTGCCGATGAACAAACACAAAGGGACTTAGGCTTTTTTGTTGTACCTGCTAGCTTCTTTCAATCACTTAATTCCATCTTTGTTGTAACCTTGGCGCCATTGTTTGCGTGGTTTTGGGTGAAACTAGGCAAATACGACCCTTCATCCCCAACCAAAATGGCTATAGGCCTCTTTCTTTTGGCACTTGGCTATCTTTGGATTGCATTTGGTGTAAAAGGTGTTCAGCCAGGCATTAAGGTTAGCATGATCTGGCTTACAGGCATGTATCTCATGCATTCTTCAGGAGAACTATGTCTTTCACCAATTGGACTTTCACTTGTAAACAAACTATCTCCATTGAAATTTTCTTCGATGCTGATGGCAGTTTGGTTTACGGCAAATGCATTTGCCAATTATCTCATGGGCGTATTGAGTAAACTTTACCCAGAGGGAGACAGGGCAAAAGAATTTTTAGGATATACAATTAGCAATAATTATGACTTCTTTATGCTATTTGTAATCATGTCTGGTATAGCTGCGATTGTTCTCTTCATCATTTCGAGCAAGCTGCAAAATTTAATGAAAAACTGATGAGGGAATTTAATAATATCTAAATCAACGACTATGTCTGAAAAGAAATTTGTTCCATTTATCGC
>CAMBGO010000179.1 GCA_945866165.1 Chitinophaga pinensis
GATGTTTTTTTCAGTTAAAAAATCTGTACAACCTGCCTGGAGTAAATCAGTTATTTCAATATTGAATTGAGCCTTTACAATTGCTACCATATTCTTTGTTTTAAATCAATTTCAAGTTATGATTACCCAATTTAATTTTATCTGAAAGATATTGTTGATTCATTTCATTTGTCAATACCGGTGATTGAAGGATATCGAAATTAAAGCCAGCCTCGGTCAGTGATTGAATTTTTTCAGGATTGTTACTGATGAGTTGAAAGTTATCAATGTTTAATGATTTCAACATCCAAATGGCATCAATATAATTTCTATTATCACGAGGAAAACCTAGTTTTTCATTTGCTTCATAGGTATTATGTCCTTGTTCTTGTAGGGAATATGCAGCAATTTTATTGCCTATGCCAATTCCTCTTCCTTCATGTCCTTTCAAATAGATTAAATACCCATTTCCATTCTCTGCAATCAATGATAATGAATTGTGAAGCTGTTGTTGGCAATCGCATCTTAGGCTGCCGAAAACATCACCTGTTAGACATTCACTGTGAATTCTTACAATTGGTTTATTTTCATTTTTTTTCATGGAAATCAAAACATGCTCTCTGCTAGTTAATTTATTTTGAAATATTTCTATTTCAAAGTTTCCAACTGCTGTTGGCAAAGAGGATTTTGAAATAAAAACCAAATGATTCTCATTTTGATTGCGGTAGTCAATCAGCTGCTGAATGGAAATTATTTTGAGTTTATGATTTTTTGACATTTCAATCAAGCCATCTCTTCTCATCATATTTCCTTCGGCATCCATTACCTCACAAATAATTGCTGCAGGTTCGTGCAATGTTAATTTGCAAAGGTCAACCGCTGCTTCAGTATGACCGCTTCTCACCAGAACGCCGTTATCTTTTGCTACAACAGGAAAGAGATGACCGGGTTTTATGAAGTCTTGGGGTCTGCTATTGGGATTCGCTATTTGCGCAGCAGTGATTGCTCTTTCTTTTGCTGATATGCCAGTGCTGATCCCGAAATGTTCAGCAGCGTCTATCGAGTCATAAAATGCTGTATGAAATGGATCCTTGTGGTTTGAATTTACAGGGGAGAGGTTCAGCCTGTTTGCGATCATTGAATCGATGGCGATACAAACGAGCCCCTTTCCTGCGCTTGCACAGAAATTTAGTTTTTCTTGTGTGGCACTATCTGCCGGAAATATGATATCACCTTCGTTTTCTCTGGATTCATCATCTACCACCAAAATGGGGTTTCCTTTTTTGAATTCTTCTAACGCATCATCAATCCTATCAAACATATTACTCGCTCCTTTTATTTAACAGTTGTTCTGTATATTTTGCCAATATATCAAATTCAATGTTTACTGAATCATTCAATTGCAATGTTGACATATTGGTTTTGGAAATCGTTATGGGTATGATACATAATTCGATTTCATCATTAACCACATTGTTGATTGTTAAGCTGATTCCATTGATTGCGACAGACCCTTTGTAAACAACATATTTTATGAATTGTTCAGGAATCTTAATACTAAAATACCATGCTTTTTCTTCTGGCAAAATCTTTGAAACGATTGCAGTAGTATCAACATGCCCCAATACATAATGGCCTCCCAAAAAGCCTGTTGGTTGCATTGGAAGTTCTACATTGATTTCATGTCCATTTTTGTATTTCCGAATGATTGTTTTATCAATTGTTTCTTTCGAGACATAAAATGACAAATTTCCATCAATAATGTTGGTAACCGATAGGCAAGCACCGTCTATTGCAACGCTGTCTCCAAGTTTTACTTTTTCAGCAATTTCAGGCGCATGAATAATCAGTTCCCAGCCAAGTTCATCTGGAACAATTTTTTCGATAAAGGCCTTTGATACAATTCCTGTAAACATGTGAATCTTTGTGGTTAATTTTGATTTGCAAAGATAAATCAAAATGACTCCAAGCGACTATCTTCGAGCGGCATTATTATTGGCTCAACATGCTCATCCCAAGGATATCAGGCCCAATCCTTTTGTTGGAGCGTTGGTGGTATCAGAAGAGGGCGTAATAGTGGGCGAAGGTTATCATCAGAAAGCGGGCAAGGAGCATGCAGAAGTACTGGCCATCAATGACGCCCTCACAAAAAATGCCAATTTAACAACTTGCACGTTGTATGTAACCATGGAACCTTGCTCGCATCATGGAAAAACGCCTCCCTGCACCGATCTAATCCTCCAGCATCGGATACCCAAGGTAGTGATTGGGTCTATGGATCCCAATCCGATCGTTTCAGGAGCCAATCAGTTAGCCAAAGCCGGGGTAGTGGTTGAACAGCTGGTACTAACTGAAATTCTTGAAATGAACAGTGTTTTCAATATAAATCAGTCACTTAAAAGACCGAAGTATATTTTAAAGTCTGCCATCACAAAAAATGGTAAAATTGCTGATCAGTTCGGTAACAGTAAATGGATATCAAACGCTAAGAGTAGACAATATGTTCACCAGGTTTTACGCCACCACGCAGATGCAATTTTGACAACAGCAAAAACAGTTATACTGGATAATGCGAGCATGAATATTCGGATTGAGGGTGAAGCGCATCAAGAATTAAATGTTGTTGTAATTGATAGGAAGTTGGATCTATTGCGTAACGACAAATCTGACTTGAATATATTCTATCCTAGAAAGAAGTCGAAAGTATACCTTGTTTCAGATCAGGATGCTGATGAGAAATTAAGTGCTGATATAGAAATCATCAAGGTCCCATTCATAAATGGCAAGTGTGATTTAACTGTACTAAGTGAGCAATTGATCGCCAAGAATATTTGTGAGGTGCTCGTTGAGGCGGGTAGTATTTTAAATACTGATTTAATGGAAGCAGAATTAATCGATGAGATCTATCTCTTTATTGCCACTTCTATTGTAATGGATGACAATGCAATTGGTATATTCAACGGGAATGATCTCAATTATATGCTAAAAAAATTCAGGTTTGAATTAGCAGGAACTGAATATGTTGATGATGATATTTTAGAGAAATATATTCCAGAAAGAATTTATAAAATTGATTTAATTGATTTTCACTGAAAATTATAAGTCAAAATTTATAAACCAAATGTCGTGGCAAAGTATTCTATTAGATTTAAGTAAAATGATTTAAAAATCAAAAGCTAAGTAAAGAATTATAACAGGTACTTTCTGATAGTTTTATACCTAAAATCTACTTTCTCAATAAATAAATAAAATAATTCCTTGTCTTTTTATCATTTCTAAATTCCTCAACCGTTGAGATCAAATCAATGGAAGAATAAAATTTAGAAAGGTATCTATTGGGCTCCCTAAAGTAATTAGAGGGAACAATTGTGAGTACTGAATCATATTTTGACCATTCACCTCTTTTGGGATTTATCCAATTGTACTGATGTATCTGAGGTATGTTACCAATACAATAAAAGGGAATATTAGCAGGCCGACAGATAAAATTATCAATATGTGCTGCAGGAAACCAATTATCAGACACAATGGGAAGATCGGAAAATCCTTTTTGTTGTATGGTATCTCTGATTTTTTGTGCTGACTCTTTCCAACCAAACATATCAAGTGTAAAATCGCCAGAACCATAGGTTTGCTCTTTTACTTTATTTCCAATGGTTCCAGGAAAATGATTTACGACATAAATCCCTAAAACAAAAACAATTATTAATAACGAGATGGAAAGATTTATCCATGCTTTTTTAAACACCTCACTACCAGATTCTCCAGCCACAATACTAGAAAGGATAATCAAAGAAAAATAAGACGTTCCACTCCAATGAGGCAACGTTTCCTTAACAGTAGATAAACTGATTACAAAAAGGATGAAAGGCAGAGATGTCAATAGCAGAAATATACTGGAATTGACGTTATCAATTTTTTTGTATTTAAAAAAAGCGAAATAACCTATAAATGCAAATACAACGGGATTTATATACCCAAACTCACCTAGAAGTTCTTTTATAGGACCAACAAAATTAAAATTAGAATTACCTTCTACCCTATTTAAATAGAAATTAAATTGGACCCAATCATGATGAAAATTCCAAAGCAGAATAGGAATAGTAAAACACATTAAGAGCAATATTCCTAAATAAAAAGAAAATGATCTTAGAAAGGAACTTCTATAAAGAAATATGAATAAAAATATACCAAAAACCAGAAACACTCCATGAAACTTGGATAGGCAGGTCAGCCCAAGAAAAAAACAACATAGTAAATAGTCTTTATGACATACTGAAGATCCATTTGATGTAAGAAATGATCTTACTGCAAAAAAAATGGATAGTGCCCAAAAGAAATGAAATGGTGCATCTGGCATAACAAAAACACCTGCAATTATTGAAAAGTATATAGAGCTAATGGATATGATTACTGCTATTTGTGCCGAAAACTTATTCGATAGCATTAATACAATCTTATAAATAATAAGTGGCGTTATTGAAGATAGCACCAATGCAAAAATTCGATATGAAAAAATCGAATTCATGGCCAAATTAAAACTGAATATTTTTATAAACCAACCAACTAATAATGGATGATCATAATAGTGATAGTCGGGATAACGTGCGTATAACAAGTAATAAATTTCATCATTGCCAAGAGGAAGATAGATCGCTGTGAGTATTTTAATTATTCCAACTAAAATCAATATACCTATGAAATATTTATTATTCATTAATACTTGTGTAGATTAGTAAAGATAAAATCTTTTTTTCTTCTTCTTTTTCTGAACCAAGAATTCAATTTTACAAGTACTTGCGTAAATGCAATGGCAGTGAAAATAAACAACATATCTTGAAAAGGATTATATGGGTTTCGTGAAACATGCATTTCTGCAAGATTAGTACGACTATATAGGCCTTTGCGGTTGATACGAAAAATCGGATTGAATATTACCTTAGACCCATCTGCTAACGAAGCCTCGAATCTGATATAACTATATTCT
>CAMBGO010000180.1 GCA_945866165.1 Chitinophaga pinensis
AAGGAAAGATTGGTGTATTGTCTTAGTGAAAGGATTACCCCCTTTCGAAAGATCTTGTGGTCATCAGCTATGCCAATTTTGATCTGATCCATTTTAATTTGTGTGAGAATCCCTTTAATGAACTATTGCAGGGTTTGCTCCTTGGTTGCTGTAAAGATACATCATTATGAATTTCAGTCGATGTTGGCAGGCATTTCGATGGTTACCTTATAGAAGGTTTGAGATGCATCTTTTTCAAAGAGAATATTTCCATTCAGTACTTTCATCCTGCTCTGAATGTTTTTAAGACCAAGTCCTTTAGAGGTTTTATTCATTTTCTCCATATCACTTTGTGTGATTCCTTTTCCGTCGTGGTGAATTCTGATATAAAAATTTTCCTCAGCAATATTTTGGGTAAGGTGAATGAAGCTTGCGTGACTGTGTTTGAGGATGTTGTTTACCAACTCTTGTGTTACCCTGAAAATCAGTAATTCTCTTTGAGGGATTAGTCTATCTCGGTAGTCGTGAAACCTACAGCTAGCGTTGATAGCTCCTGAGCCACTTATTTTTTGAAAAAGGTCATTTACGGCAGATTCCAGTCCAAAATTTTTCAGGGTAGGGGGCATAAGGCTATGAGAGATATTCCTGATCAATTGGATGGTATCGTCAATGATTTGTTTTGCGCTGTATATACTTTGGAGCTGAACATGTTTCTCCTGGTTGACTAGGTTTTCACTCAGGTAAAGCCTGGCTGTAGCGAGTAGTGGACCTGCATCATCATGAAGGTCTGCTGCAATGCGTTGCCTTTCTTCTTCCTGCCAACGTATAGAAGCATTCAGAAGAATCTGTTGTTGCTCTTCCTCCATTTGTTGGAGCTTTTGCTGGTACTTCATCATTTTTCTCTGATGGAAAAGGATGAACAATACCAAACCAATTGCTAGCACCATCATCCCCAGGGTACCGAGGAAAAGCACAGTGGATACATTTGATGATGATTCTATGGCTTGGAGGAATTGCATTTAGATATTTTGAGTATTTCTATTAAAAAAATTATAATTATAGTATTTTATAACACCAATTGTAATGAGAGTATTTTTAATAATGTTGAAGGACGCCACAATGTAAGAAAATGTTTCGTTGAAGCTTTTTTTATAAAAATTTTGTTGAGATAGAATGAATAGAAAAAAAGTCCCTGCAAAAAATAATATAAATGCAATCGAAATTATAACCTCAGGGCTAAATATATTTTCTGGACTCTCGTTTGTTAACTTGTTATATATTAATAGGATGGACACAATTAGTATAGAAACTGATTCAATCCCTACCGGTATTGAATCGAAATCGAATGTGTTGTTATAAATAATATCATATACTTGAGAGCAAAAAAATAATAAAAATGCTCCCAGTATCAACTTCTTAATCAAGTTGTTTTGAGTTGTATAATAAGAATAAAATATGATTGAACAGAATTCTACGATAGTGAAAATTCTGTAAGAATATATTTCAGAATTGAAATATTTTAAACTTAGTTTATTTAAAATCAAATCTGAAACAAGGCAAAAGAATAGGTAAAACGAAAGAAAATTCAATGATTTGGATTTCTTTCTTAAAATCAGGACTAACGACAACGGTAGTATTCCTGAATATATGGCTGTATAAATAATTAAAAATTCTATATCTATCTAATTTGTTGCAAAGATAGATAATGATCCAATCAAAAGTTGAAGTCTAGAAATCAAACCAACCTTTGACTACTTTATTTCTATCAGCAACAATACCTTCTTGTTGCTTTAGTTCACCATCTGGATTGACGGCAGTGATGTTTAAAATGGGGTTTGTCTGCTTGTCTATCCCTACCAATACGTATGTTTTTTCTCCCATTTCATTTAACCCTTTGTATACATTTATACCAATGCAATCTGGCTGCGCTAATATTTCTTCAAGTATATTTCGACCAATGAATTGAGCTCCGGCTTCCTGGTATTTGTCATGATAATCCTTCACCATCTTCACGCCTAAATCATATCCAATATGCTCACCAACAGCTGCATTTATCCTGTTTTCTTCCCTGATTTCAACATTACTTTTTAACATAATTCATTCAATTTTGTGGATAAGTTCATTTTTTTAGAGCCCACTAAATTGCCCCATGAATCCCATATTGAAAAACGGCCTTCGTAAAAATACGATACTTGGAGGACTAAAATGATAATATAAATAATTGTAAATCAATATATTAAAAAATAAATGTTGTTTTGTGAATGTGAATTATTGCGGAAAACTACGATTTAAAATGCGTAAAAATACGATTTTGGGTATCGTTATTTTCCCATACTTCCACTAGGAAAACTACGATGCCCTGTTTTTGAGATTACTTTTAAAATCCATCTTCATTTTAAAAGGCCTTAAGATGGTTAAATTTGAATGAATAATTACTTTATTTAACCTATTAAAAATGGTTTGTTTAATTTCTAATTTGTTTTAAAACCGGATTAAAAAATTGTGATTGTTCGAATTGTTTTCAATAATTTATTTTATCGGTTTTTGAAAAAGTGAACAGTAGTTTAAAAAATATAATTACGATAAATATTATAAAAATATTGACCAATTATTCAAAAAAAATATCATAATAAAAAAAAGAAAAACTAGTATAAGTACTTGGTGTTTTTACGTGTTTTTTTACGAATAATTTTATTTAAATCACAAATTATTTTTTAAGGAATGTCAAGTATTGAAGAAATAAAGGTGGCCATAGCGGATGATCACAAGATTTTTAGAGATGGAATCAGAATGGCATTATCGGGTAAGGAGTACCTTAAAATGATTTGGGAAGCAGAAGATGGAAAGGATTTGATTCATAAAATGAAGATTAAGCTTCCAGATGTTTTGTTGATGGATATACGAATGCCAGAAATGGATGGCATCAATGCAATTTCACTGTTACGTAAGGAGTATGAGGAAGTTAGAATTATTGTACTGACAATGTATGATGACCAGGAAATGATTTCCAAAATGATGGAGATGGGAGCCAATGCCTATCTAACCAAGACAACTGATCCGGAAGAGATTTACAATGCCATTCTTACTTGCATGAATGACGATTATTATTTCAATGAATTATTGAATAAGGCGTTATTGATGAAGTTGCAGCAAAAAAAGACCACACGTCAGTTTTATCCGAACCCAATTGCTTTCAGTGATAAAGAGCTTGGTATCCTGAAGTTAATTGCAGATGATAAAACAACAGAAGAAATTTCAAAGGAAGTTTACCTCTCGCCGCGCACCATTGAAACTATCCGGCAGAATATGAAAACAAAAGTTGGCGCCAAAACCATTGCTGGATTGGTGATGTATGGGATGCGGAATAGGCTCATCGAATAACCCTTATCAGGTTTGCATGATTCCGTGTTTAATGGAATACATTGCTAGTCCAACTCGGCTCTTCGCATCAAGTCTTGTGAAAAGGGTGTCTCTCATTCCATCGATTGCCCTTGGATTTAGTTTCAATTCAACTGCAATTTCTTTGTAGGTCATTTCTGAACACACCAATTTCATGAATTTTAGCTCCAGTTCACTCATCATGATGCGTTCAAATGATTTTGATTTATCGTCACTTTCAATAAACAAGTTTGCAAGTTTACTGGAGGTATGTGAGGAATAGTAGTAGCCATGATTATGCACAGATTCAATCGCTGCGATTAATTCTGATGGGTGGATGTCTTTTTTCATGAATCCCTTTACACCTGCTTTTAGTAAACGAATGAGTGCGAGTTCGGAATCATACATCGTTAACATCAGCACTTTGATATCGGGATGATGTTGTTGGAGGTATTCTGCCGTTTCTTGGCCATTCATTTCAGGCATGTTAAGGTCGAGGATCACAATATCAGGATGAATGGTGGAGTGCAGCTTATCAATCAGTTCTTTACCATTGCTTACTTCATATAACACTGTACATTTCCCAGTATTGTTTACCAATGATGACAATGCATTGCGAAGTAAAACATGGTCGTCGACCATTGCAACTTTGATTAAATTTTCTTTCATGTTAAATTGTGTTTATGGGTTTTTTAATATGTATGGTTGTGCCTACATTTTTAACTGATGTAATATTCACCTCGGCGCCAATCATCTTAGCCCTTGTATAAAAGTTTTTCAATCCAGCCATTTTTCTTAATTCATTTTTTTCAAGTGTCTTTTCTTTATCAAACCCTTTGCCATTATCAGTTATTTTCATACTAAAAGAATCTTTTTCATAGAACAGGTCAACAATAATGCGTGTTGCTCGTGCATGTTTAATTATATTATTACAGGCCTCCTGGTAAATTCTAAAAAAGATTAGTTCGGTTTCTGTGTCCAGGTAAAATGGATCGCCTAGTACTTCGAATTCAACCTGATAAATACCTGATTTTGCTAACACGGTTGTTTCAGATTCAAGGATATTAATAAGTCCATGTGAAACAAGTTGGTTTCCATCCATGGATTTTGAAATATCGTTGAGGTCTACAAGCGACTTGCTGATCAAGTCGATAGAAGTAGTTATCAGCAATGGTTTTTCAGTCATGCCAGCCATGAAATTGTTTAGTTGGAGTTTTGATAAGGTAAGACCCAGGCTGATATTGTCGTGTATTTCTCTTGATATTTTATTAAAAGTATCTTCTTGAATCTCGAGTTGGGTTTTTAAAAGTTCTTTTTCGTGAGATGACTTTAGTGATTTTAGATCAGCTTTTGATTTTTCTTGAATTCGACTATGAAAAAAAATAAATATAATTATTAAAATCACTAATGATACTAAAATGATAAAAATCGAAATTATATAATTAATGAAATCAGTATTTATTTTTTCCATAAAATGTTATTGATGAAAACAGATACAGAATTATATAACCAATTGAATTTGCAATTACAAAGAGGGTATAATATTTTTCAAAATTGTTTACTACCGATGATTGGATTATGGTTGTTGG
>CAMBGO010000181.1 GCA_945866165.1 Chitinophaga pinensis
AAACCAGAAAATAAGACTGCAGTGTTTGAATCAATCTTCTCTAAACATGTTTCTAAATTGACAGTTTCTTTTTTCAAACTTGTTTTTTCAAAAGGCAGGTCAATCGCAATCGCTGAAATCATGGAAGTATTTCTAGGAATGTATCGCAAGAGTATGGGCAGTCAAGTAGTAGAAATGACTACCGCTGTGCCTATTTCACTCGAACTTAAACAATCGATTTTGAAGTCGCTCAACGATATCAACATGCTGAAGGACAAAAAAATTGAATTGAAGGAAAAGCTAGATGAATCAATTATTGGCGGCATGGTGCTTCAAATTGAGGATAAGCTATTTGATGCCAGCATTAAGCACGATCTGCAGCATATCAAAAGGCAGTTTGTAAAAAACATGTATATAAAAGATATCAGATAATATAATAGTCAATTACAAAATAAACCAGCATATATGATAGACATTAAACCAGATGAAATATCAGCAATTTTAAGACAACAACTGAGCAATTTCAACACATCGGCCGAGCTTGAAGAAGTTGGCTCTGTATTGCAGGTAGGCGATGGAATCGCACGTATATATGGTTTGAACAATGTTAAATCCGGAGAGCTCGTAGAGTTTGAGACAGGTGTTAAAGCCATTGCTTTGAACCTTGAAGAGGATAATGTAGGTGTGGTATTGATGGGTGAAGGTGCAAACATCAAAGAAGGCTCTAAAGTGAAACGCACAGGTATGATTGCATCTATCAAAGCCGGTATGGGCTTGGTTGGACGTGTTATTAATACTCTTGGAGAAGCAATTGATGGGAAAGGTCCTATCGCCGGAGAGCTATATGAAATGCCACTAGAGCGCAAGGCGCCCGGTGTTATTTTCCGTGAGCCAGTAAAAGAGCCTTTGCAAACTGGATTGAAGGCAATCGATGCAATGATTCCAATTGGGCGTGGACAGCGTGAGTTGATTATTGGTGACCGTCAAACCGGTAAAACGGCTATTGCAATTGATACTATTATCAATCAAAAGGAATTTTTTAAAGCAGGTAAACCTGTTTATTGTATATATGTTGCTATTGGCCAGAAAGCATCTACCGTTGCAGGTGTGATGAAGACATTAGAAGACAATGGAGCCATGGACTATACAATTATAGTAGCAGCATCAGCAGCTGACCCAGCTCCGCTTCAATTCTATGCTCCATTTGCTGGTGCAGCTATTGGAGAGTTTCTAAGGGATACTGGTAATGCAGCATTGATCATTTATGATGATCTTTCAAAACAGGCTGTGGCTTATCGTGAAGTTTCACTTCTTTTACGCCGTCCTCCAGGACGTGAGGCATATCCTGGTGATGTATTTTACTTGCATAGCCGTTTATTAGAAAGGGCTGCCAAGGTAATTTCTAAAGATGAAGTGGCAAGAAAGATGAATGACTTGCCAGATTCTATCAAGCATCTTGTAAAGGGTGGTGGTTCTTTAACAGCATTGCCTATTATTGAAACACAGGCAGGTGACGTATCTGCATATATTCCTACCAACGTTATTTCCATTACTGATGGTCAGATATTCCTTGAGTCAAATCTATTCAACGCTGGTATCCGTCCTGCTATCAACGTAGGTATCTCTGTTAGCCGTGTAGGTGGTAATGCACAGATTAAATCGATGAAAAAAGTTTCTGGAACGTTGAAACTTGACCAGGCTCTTTACCGAGAGCTTGAAGCATTCTCTAAGTTCGGAGGTGATCTAGACGCAGCAACCAAGTCGGTAATCGACAAGGGTGCAAGAAACGTTGAGATACTTAAGCAAGGACAATACCAACCAGTATCTGTAGAAAAGCAAGTTGCCATTATCTATTTAGGTACACAAGGTTTGTTGAAAGATATACCTGTTCGTTTGGTAAAAGACTTTGAAGAGAATTTCCTAATGGAAATGCAAGCCAAGCTTCCTGAGGTGCTACTCGAATTCAAAAAGGGAAATCTTCCAGAAGATGGTTTGAAATCAATGACTGCATTGGCGCAAGATTTGATGAAGCAATATAAATAAAGAATCGATTTGGCAATACCTTAAGTGTTGACAAGAATATTAAAAAAGTCCGGTTCTTTGGTTCCGGACTTTTTTCATTTAGATTGTAGTTGTAATATAAATTAACTTGAATTTTTAAAATTGGTATTTCAATTAAAAACTTGAAAACTGCAATACAAATATCCAATCTTACGAAGCGTTTCAAGAGCTTTACTGCTGTTGATAAGCTATCATTTTCGGTAAATCAAGGAGATGTTTATGGATTTCTTGGACAAAATGGTGCAGGAAAATCAACAACAATCAGGATGATGTTGTCGCTGATAAAGCCTTCAGAAGGGGATATCCAAATTTTCGGCCTCTCTTTGGAAAAAGAGCGAGAAAAAATATTATCTAAAACAGGTGCGGTAGTTGAGAAGCCAGATCTTTATAAATACCTTTCTGCATACGAAAACATGAAACTGTTTTCTATACTGAGTGGGATATCACTTACCAGAGCCGAAATCATGAGACAACTTGCTGTGGTTGGACTTGAAAAAAGAGCAAATGACAAGGTTAAAGTATATTCCCAGGGAATGAAACAACGATTGGGCATAGCAGTGGCATTGCTTAATGACCCTTCACTTATAATTTTGGATGAGCCTACCAATGGATTGGATCCACAAGGAATTGCAGATATTCGTAGTTTGATTTTGATGTTAAGCAAGGACCAAGGCAAAACAGTATTGGTTTCATCCCATTTACTTTCTGAGGTAGAGCAAATTGCAGACAGTATGATAATTATTGATCGAGGGAAAAAAATCATCGAAGGGAAAGTAAGTGAATTAATAAATCCATTTTCTGTTCAATTAGAAATCATCTCATTGGATAACGTTGCAGCGAAAGAGGTCATAATGCATTCTGCATGGTCCTCTGGAATCACATATGCTTCTACCGAAAAGATATTAATCAACCTGAATAAAGATATGATTCCAGCATTATTCAAATTTTTAGTTGAGCAGAATATTCAGCTGATAAATATTAAAACCACCAACACGCTAGAGTCTTATTTCTTATCCATAACAAATGACCATGCAGTTTAGTAGAATCGTATATGTTGAATTGTACAAGGTATTCCGAAAGCCTCGGACATATATTGCATTCATGGCTATAGCTGTAATTGTGGGACTGATTCAGCTTGGCTTTTATGCTGATGGTGATAATTATATTCAATTTGGAATGCAGTCACTTTCTGATTCTTTTGATATTGGTGGGAATATTTTGAATGGCTATTTGATGGCGTATATCATCTTACAAACCATGCTAATGCAGGTTCCATTGCTTATAGCGCTTGTTTCAGGAGATATGATTTCAGGTGAAGCAAATCTTGGAACATTGCGTTTGCTAGTAACAAAGCCAGTAAGCAGAACAATGTTGATTCTGGCAAAATTTACAGCCTCCAACATCTATACAATAATATTGCTTATATGGATGGCTATTTGGTCTCTTGGAATTTCAGTATTGGTATTTGGTGCAAATGATCTGCTTATTTTAAAGAGTGAACAGGTTACACAAATTTTAGCAAGTGACGTATTATGGCGATATGTTGCTGCCTTTGCTTATGCCTGCCTTGCAATGATAACAGTATCTGCTCTTGCTTTCTTTCTTAGTTTGTTCGCAGAAAATTCTATTGGGCCCATTATGGCCACAATGAGCATTATTATTGTCTTTACCATTCTAAACACACTCGATCTTCCGATATTTAGCGGCATAAAGCCATTTTTATTCACGAGTCATATGTTGGGTTGGAAAGGTTTTTTTGACGTAAAGCTGAATGCTGATAATGAACAAATTATTGGTTCAATAGAAAATATCAGGTCGGTTTTAATCTCTGCATTTATTTTGTTGCTCCATACGCTGGGATTTCTTTTTGCTTCCATTATTGTATTTAAAAAGAAGGATATACTTTCTTGAAATTTTAACGGGTGACTAGGAAAAACAGTAAATTGTAGCTGTAAAAAATAGTCACATGAAAAAACTTAGTTTATTTCCACTTTTTCTTTTCTTGGTATTTGTTTCAGCAAATGCTAATGTGAGGCTTCCATCAATTATCGGATCTCATATGGTGTTGCAACAAAAGTCTTCCGTAAAACTTTGGGGCTGGTGTTCAGCTTCTGAAAAAATTGTTATAACTACAAGTTGGGACACAACAAAATATGAGACCTATGGTAACAACGGGGCAAGATGGATGACTGAAATCAAGACTCCTTCTGCAGGTGGTCCTTATACAATTAGGATAAAAGGCAATAACGAAATTGTGCTAGAGGATGTCATGATAGGAGAAGTGTGGGTATGCAGCGGTCAGAGTAATATGGAATGGAGTGCTGATCAAGGTTTAAAGCAATCTATAGAGGAGTCTCCTAATGCAACTAATAAAAGCATTCGTTTTTTCTATGTTCCCAAATCGACTTCAGAGACACCACAGGATGATGTTGTGGCAAAATGGGTGGTTTGTAATCCTGAAGACATGCTTCATTTCAGTGCTATAGGATATTTCTTTGGTAAACAACTCAACAAGGAATTAAATTATCCTATTGGATTGATTAATAGTAATTGGGGAGGAACACCCGCAGAAGTTTGGACACCCAAGGAGGTGATTTCATCGAATAATGATCTGCAATCAGCATCTGATAAAATATCTGAAGCCCCTTGGTGGCCCAATAAGCCCGGTCTTATTTATAATTCCATGATCTATCCAATTGTTAATTATAAAATTGGTGGTGCTATATGGTACCAAGGCGAAAGCAATGTGAAAACCCATTATGGCTATCAGCAATTGCTAACATCTATGATTGATTCATGGAGAAAAGCCTGGAATACGAATTTCCCTTTTTATTTGGTTCAAATTGCGCCTTA
>CAMBGO010000182.1 GCA_945866165.1 Chitinophaga pinensis
TAGCATATAGCGACAACGACATCCGTCACAGGGTGATTGGTAATCTTTCTTACAGAAAAGAATTCACAAAGGCTGTTGCCCTTCAGTTCACACTTGCAGGACAATCACAAAACCAAGGAAGATTCTCTTATGTGGTTAATGGCGATTTGAATGGCGATGGTCTTACTTCAAACGATCTAATGTATATTCCAAAGAACAAAGATGAAATGAATTTTGAACAATACACTTCAGGAACAACAGTATTTACTGTTGATGCACAAAAAGATGCATTCGAAAAATTCATTACAAACGACAGTTACTTAAACAGCAACCGTGGAGGATATGCCTTGAGGAATGGAGCGCTCTTCTTGATGGTACCTCGTTTTGACTTCAGCACTGTTCTTGAGTTTTTCACCAATATTGGAAAACAAAGGCATACGATTCAATTGCGTGCAGATATCTTCAATGTAGGCAATATGCTTAATCCAAGTTGGGGTGTAGGATACAACGTAAACAACTCATCTCCGTTAGTGGTGAATGGAGCCAAAACATTCAATCCAATAACAAACCAGCCTATATATCGCATGGCGCCAGTTAATGGAAGCCTTGATTATGCAACCTTCAGAAGAGGTGCTAGCATATTCGATGTTTGGCAGGCTCAATTTGGTGTGAGATATTCTTTCTAATTACATTTCATTGTGAGATACAAAAAACCCGCTCAATTGAGCGGGTTTTTTATTTAGCATAATTCTCTTTGGTTTGATTTACTTCCTTTGAAAATTCATCTAGTGAAGAAGCATCATCTAGCCAACATTCACCTATTCTTGTTCTGATAAGTGATGAAAGATGAGCGCCACAACCTAGGGAATTCCCAAAATCAAATGCCAGGCTACGGATATATGTTCCAGTTGAACAGACCACTTTGAAATAAACCTTAGGAAGTTCTATGGAAGTAATTGAAAATTCTTTTATAACAATAGGTCTTGGCTCCATTTTAATATCAATACCCTTTCGAGCCGACAAATAGGAAGCCTTGCCATCTTTCTTGATGGCAGAATAAATTGGTGGTACTTGCATAATATTTCCAACAAATTCCTGTGTTGCATTGTGAATCATATCCTCAGCTATATGTTCAAGTGATGATTGAAAAACAGGCTCCGTTTCAAGATCATATGATGCAGTTGTATAGCCCAGTGTAATACTCCCCGTATATTCCTTTTCAGCTGCCATAAACTCATTGATGCGCTTTGTGAACTTGCCAGTACAAACAATAAGCAGGCCTGTCGCAAGCGGATCTAGGGTTCCTGCATGCCCCACTTTACTGGTCTTGGTAAGCCCCCTGATCTTTTTTACGACATCAAAGGATGTCCAATTCAATGGCTTATCCACTAAAATAACCTTGCCTTTTTCAAATTCTTCATTCCAGCTTTCTCTTTCCAATTTGTACATTTGTACAAAGTTAAACAGCACAGTCGAAATAAACTCTTTTTAACAAACAATTGAAATGGCACTCATCCAGCATAAGAACGAAAAAGTAAGGTTCCAGCAACAAGCCGACAATGCACGAGCAGATGTGTTACCATTTATTGAAGAATCATTTAAAATTACACCTTCGTGTAGGATATTGGACATAGGTTGTGGTGATGGAGGTGTACTGCTTCCGTTTCTAGAGAGAGGCTGCAATGCAACAGGAATTGAACTTGAAGAACTAAAAGCAGACTTTGCAAAGGGATTTTTAAAGGAATACATTTTAAATAGCCAGGTAGAAATAATCAATCAAAATATATATGAAGAAGCGACGCTTCAAAAATATATGGGCCAATTTGACTTGATCATTTTAAAAGATGTAATTGAACACATTCCTAACCAGGAAAAATTTATTCCATACCTAAAAAAATTCCTTAAACCTGGCGGAAGGGTGTATTTTGGATTTCCACCCTGGTATATGCCACATGGAGGGCACCAACAAATATGTGAAAATAAGCTACTGGCCTCCCTACCCTATATACACCTTCTTCCAAATTTTCTTTACTTCGCACTGCTACGTTTATTTGGTGAAAGCAAAGGGGTTATAGAGGAATTAAACTCAGTAAAATCAACTGGTATTTCAATTGAAAGATTTGAAAAAATTGTAAAAAAATCAGGATTTTCAATTGAGTTAAACCGTCATTTTTTACTTAACCCTATTTATAGATTTAAATTTGGAGTAACACCTAGGGTACAGTTTAATTTGATCAAATCAATACCATTTTTCAGAAATTTTCTTACCACCTGTGTTTATTACCTCATCAAAAAAGAAGGATAAATGATGCTAAATAAAATAAAATCATGCATCGAAAAAATTCAATATTCCAGCATGCAAATTGGGATAATGTACTTCATGTTAACTTTTTCAACTTCATGCAGTAATGAAGCCGTCGATACATCTGCAAATGATTCACCTTCCGCATCTGAAATTAAAGAACCATCATCCCTCATTTTTACTGTGTTGAATTCCATGCCACACGACACAGCGGCATTTACACAGGGACTAGAAATATACAATGGGAAATTTATAGAGAGCACAGGACTAAATAAGCAATCTTCACTCAGGACAGTAGAAATGAAATCAGGTAAGGTACTGAAACAAATAAATAATGAAGATGCTGTTTTCGCAGAAGGAGTTACCGTTTTCAACGACACTATTTACCAATTGAGTTGGCAAAACCACCAGGTTTTCCTTTACGATGCAAAAAACTTCAAAAAATTAGGCTCACTCCCCTGGAGTGGAGAAGGATGGGGCATCACACATGACGAAAAAAATCTCATTATCAGTGAAGGATCGGATAAATTGTATTTTGTAGAACCTGGCACCTTGAAATTAAACAAGGTATTAAGTGTAAGCGACAATTATGGGTCTGTTAATAATTTAAATGAACTAGAAATGGTGGAAGGTTTTATTTATGCAAACAGATGGCAATATGATTATATCATTAAAATTGATCCAAAAACCGGGTTCGTTACCGGCAAAATAGATATGAAAGACTTTTTGCAAAAAAACAGTAAATACGACCTCACTTATCTTTCAAAACCAGGATCAACACCTTCAGAATCTGGTGCAGTACTCAATGGCATTGCTTATGACTCAATATCAAAAAAACTCTACATCACGGGGAAACTTTGGCCTGAAATTTTTGAGATAAAATTGGATTAAACTTCAGTTTAGATGCTTTTGCCCTCAAAACAAAATTAACTACCTTAGCCTTGTAACCAAATAGACAATATGACTACTATTGATTCGTTTGAAAAGACCCATGTAGATATATTCCCTGATGCCAACATTGGTTCAAAAGCATTGGCTGATGAAATTGCGGTACTCATAAAGTCTAAGGCCTCAAAAAATGAACATTGTGTGCTCGGACTTGCGACAGGGTCAACTCCAAAAATACTCTACAAAGAACTTGTAAGGCTTCACAAAGAAGAGGGACTAAGCTTCAAAAATGTAATCTGCTTTAACCTAGATGAATATTACCCTATGCAGCCAGATGCTAAACAGAGCTATCATCGATTTATGGCTGACCAACTTTTTTCACACATTGATATTGACCCAAAAAATATTCATATCCCTGACGGTACAATTCAAAAAGCAAATATTAATTCATACACCGAATCCTTTGAAAATAAAATCAAGGAATCAGGAGGCATTGATATTCAGGTATTGGGTATTGGGTTAAACGGCCATATTGGCTTCAATGAACCAGGAGCAAATAGAACTTCAGTAACACGCATCGTAGCATTGGAAACAAATACAAGGCTTGCAAATGCTTATGAATTCAATAATCTATCAGAAGTCCCAAGGCTTGCCATAACGATGGGAATCAGTACCATCTTAAAAGCAAAGCGCATCGTGCTATTGGCTTTTGGTCCAACCAAAGCCGATATCGTTCAACAATCTGTGGAAGGTCATTTATGTGATTCTGTCCCTGCCAGCTTTCTTCAAGAGCACCACAATTGCAGTTTTTTTATTGACGACGCTGCTGCACAATCCCTTACTAGGTTTAAATCCCCGTGGTTAGCAGGTCAAATTAATTGGACTGAAAAATTAATCAGAAAAGCGGTATGCAGCATGGCAACAGAAATGAAAAAGCCTTTGCTAATGCTTACCAAGGAAGATTATCACCATGCCGGCTTAGCAGATTTACTAGAAAAACATGGATCTGTTTCAGCGATCAACCTTAGGGTGTTTAACGGTCTAAGGGATACTATTACAGGATGGCCAGGGGGCAAGCCTATGGAAGATGTGCCTAGGCATCCAGAAAGAAGAAACCCCACTTCGAAAAGGGTCATCATATTTTCTCCTCATCCAGATGATGATATCATTTCAATGGGTGGTACTTTTTTAAGATTGGTACAACAAGGGCATGATGTTCATGTAGGATATCAAACTTCTGGGAACATTGCAGTGAGTGATGAATTCGTAATGAGGCAAATCGACTTTGCCGTAGAATTTGATAGTTATTTTGAAATTGATAAGAGTCTTGCAGGCGGTATTTGGAGGGATGCATTAGATTTTATTAAGTTGAAGCAACCCAATCAAAAAGACACACCGGAGATTAGAAGCATAAAAGGAATGATCAGAAGAACGGAAGCAAGGGCGACTTGTCGCTACGTTGGTGTTAAAGATCAAAATATGCACTTCATGAACCTCCCCTTTTATGAAACAGGTCTAATTAAAAAAAATCCACCTTCTGAGGAAGATATTCAAATTCATATTGACCTGATTAAAAAAATCAAACCGCATCAAATTTTTGCAGCAGGTGATTTCGCTGATCCACATGGCACACATAAAGTGTGTTTTGATGTTATGTACGAAGCACTTAAGCGTCTTAAAGCTAATAAAGATGAGTCGGTTGCGGATTG
>CAMBGO010000183.1 GCA_945866165.1 Chitinophaga pinensis
AATCTAAATCTATTTTAAGCTGCCTGCTGTGCTTCCATCATCTTACGAAGGTTAATCAATCCGTAACGCATCCTTCCCAATGTTGTATTGATACTGCAATTTGTTTTTGCAGCGATTTCTTTGAAGCTAAGGTTTGCAAAATGCCTCATTACAATTACTTCACGCTGATCTTCAGGAAGAAGATCCAACATTTCACGAATACGTGAATGTGATTGAGACTTCATTATTTTAGCATCAACACCTTCTTCGGCAATATTAATTGTATCAAAAATATCAAGATCTTCCTGCTGGTTTTGATAAACAGGAGAGTTTTTAGCTTTTCTAAAATGATCGATTGAAAGATTATGACAAATCCTCAGCGCCCATGGAAGAAATTTACCTTCATCATTATAACGTCCAGACCTTAGTGTGTCAATAATCTTAATAAAGGCATCCTGAAAGATATCTTCAGCAATTGATTTATCTTTTACCATTAGAACGATGGATGTGAAAATTCTATCCTTATGCCTATTAACCAACTCTTCAAGGGCATTTGCATTACCATTAATAAAACCTTGAATAAGCTCTTGATCTGTTAGGTTCATATTGGTTTTCATAATCACTTTTTTAAATTTTTTGAATTCGTTTTTCGCTTTCGCAATTCAAAGTTGTGAATTATGGATACCCTATAGAAATATAACAGCCTTCATTTTTTTGAAAGATGAAAATAGTTGATGGTGGGAAAATGCTCCAAATGTCAAAAGAATGTTAAGAGCGCGTAAAAGTACTAACCCGTCAGTTCATACATTCATATTATATTTGCACTATATTATGCCAAAAGCCCCGTCAACAAAGGAACAGAAGAGTTCAAAAGAAAAAGGAAATAAATCCGACGCTATATTTATTCATGGAGCGCGCATGCACAATTTACGAAACGTATTCGTAGAAATACCTAGGAATAAACTCACGGTCGTAACGGGTGTTTCAGGCTCCGGGAAGTCATCTTTAACCATAGATACACTATTTGCAGAAGGACAAAGGAAGTATGCTGAAAGCTTAAGCTCCTATGCAAGACAGTTTTTAATGCGCATGGACAAGCCAGATGTTGATCATATTTCAGGATTATGTCCGGCCATTGCCATTGAACAAAAAGTAACTTCTAGAACCCCTCGTTCAACGGTAGGAAGCATGACCGAAATTTATGATTATCTAAGGCTCTTATTCGCCAGAGTAGGGACTACTATTTCACCCATATCGGGAAATGAAGTTAAGAAAGACGATGTTGGAGATGTATTGAAAAACATCCAATCACATAAAAATGGTGAAAAAATATTCTTAATCACCGCTTTTTCTGTAACTAAAAACAGAAAGGTTGACGAAGAATTGGATATTCTGATGCAAAAAGGATTTTCAAGATTATATGATAATCAGTCAAACCAAATTCTTCAAATAGAAGAATTGAAGGAATTGAAAAAATGGAAGCCGTCAGAAAATACTTTCTTGCTGATAGACCGATTCATTGTCAAGAAGTTCGATGAAGATGAACAAAATAGAATGTTAGATTCTCTTTCGCTTGCATTTTATGAAGGAGAAGGCACACTGTATTTAAAAAGAGAAAATCACCCCCCCGTCAAGTTTTCAAATAAATTTGAACTCGATGGAAACAAATTTGAGGAGCCTTCACCTAATTTATTCTCATTTAATAACCCATATGGTGCTTGCCCTCTTTGTGAAGGTTATTCACAGATACTTGGTATTGATGCTGACCTAGTAATACCAGATCATAGATTGAGTGTATACGATGGAGCAGTAGCTGCTTGGAAAGGGGAAAAAATGAATTGGTGGAGAGAACAATTCATCAAAGGAACAAAAAGCATTGACTTCCCCATACACAGGCCTTATTCAGAATTGAATACAGAACAAAAAAACTTTTTATGGAAAGGCGCCAAGGGCTTTTATGGCATTGATGATTTTTTCAAAGATGTAGAGGAAAATCTATACAAAGTTCAATTCAGGGTGATGCTATCCCGTTACCGGGGAAGAACCGCCTGTTCAGCATGTGACGGATTTCGTGTAAGACAAGAGGCACGGTATGTAAAAATCAACGGCCTGCATATTGGTGAATTATGCAGAATGCCAGTTAAAGAGCTTGCAATTTGGTTTAACAATATTAAATTAAGTGAACACAAAGCAACTATTGCAAAAAGAATTTTACTTGAATTAACTCAACGCATCAAAACCATGCTTGATGTTGGCCTTGGCTATCTAACTTTAGAACGTCTTGCCAATAGTCTCAGCGGCGGAGAAAGTCAACGTATACAATTAACGAGATGCCTAGGGAGCAACCTAACCAATTCCCTATATATACTTGATGAGCCCTCGATAGGCTTACATAGTCGGGATACAAAAAGACTGATATTAGTATTGAAACAACTGAGGGACCTTGGTAACACTGTTGTTGTAGTAGAGCACGATGAACAAATGATGAGAGAAGCTGATCATATAATTGATATGGGTCCCCTCGCCAGTCACCTTGGAGGTGAAGTGGTTGCCGCAGGTAATTATCAGCAAATAATAAAATCGCCAAAAAGCTTAACAGGCAAATATTTAAAAGGAACTGAAAAGATTGATATACCCTCCGATTGCAGAAAATGGAAAAAATCAATCCGGGTACTTGGCGCTAAAGAAAATAATTTACAAGACGTAACAGTAGAATTTCCATTGGGGGTGCTAACTGTAATTAGCGGTGTGAGTGGTAGTGGAAAAACTACACTGGTAAAAAAAATATTATTCCCAGCTTTACAAAAACATCTGACAGGCATATCGGACAAAGCGGGAGCTCACAAAGAAATTTCAGGAGATATTGACCAAATTCAGCATATTGAAATGATTGACCAGAATCCAATTGGAAAATCATCAAGAAGCAACCCTGTAACCTATATTAAAGCATGGGATGCAGTTCGTGATCTATACTCTTCCCAAAATCTGAGTAAAATAAGAGGCTACCTACCAAAGCACTTTTCTTTCAATGTAGATGGTGGTAGATGCGACCTATGCAAAGGAGAAGGAGAACAAACTGTAGAGATGCAATTCCTAGCAGACGTGCATTTGATATGTGAAAGTTGTGGAGGGAAAAAATTCAAAGAAGATGTTTTGGAAGTGCAATACAAAAACAAAAATATTTATGAAGTCCTAGAATTAAGTGTTGATGAAGCCATTGCATTTTTCGCTGAAGAAAAAGATATTTCAACAAGGCTGAAACCATTGAGTGCTGTTGGATTGGGATACGTTAAACTCGGACAATCAAGCAATACATTATCTGGTGGAGAGGCACAAAGAGTTAAGCTCGCTAGCTTCCTTGGCAAGGGGAAAAGCAATCAAGGTCAAATCATGTTCATTTTTGATGAGCCAACGACCGGCCTTCATTTCCATGATATCAAAAAATTACTTGCCTCTTTTAATGCATTGATTGATCAAGGACATACTATCATTGTGATAGAACACAACATTGACGTTATCAAATTTGCTGACTGGGCTATCGAACTTGGTCCCGAAGCAGGTGACCAGGGGGGAAAGCTTGTATTTGCTGGAGAGCCTAAAAAACTAAAAGGATGCAAAGAAAGCAGAACTGCTGAATTTCTATAGACAATACTTGTCAGCGTACACATAATTTACTACCTTAACGTATTGCTTAACAAGAAAAAAAAGCTATATGAACCAATCAAGAAGAAAATTCCTACAAAGCACTTCATTGGCCTTGCTAGGTACCGCCTTATTCAATGAGAAACTTTTTGCATTGCCCGGTAAAGGCGAACTCACAGGTGTTCAACTTTATTCCATTAGAAGTGAAATGAAGGCCGACCCAATGGGAACGCTTCAAAAGTTAGCTGCAATGGGATACAAGCATGTTGAGCATGCTAATTATGTTAACCGTAAATTTTATGGTTGGACTCCAAAAGAATTCAGAAAAATTCTTGATGACCTTGGCCTCAAAATGCCAAGTGGTCATACAGTCATGACATCACAACATTGGGATGGTTCAAAAAAGGATTTCACTGATGCATGGAAAAACACTATTGAAGATGCTGCAATAATGGGACAGATGTTTGTTATCAGTCCATGGCTTGAGGAAGGCAAAAGAAAGAACTTAAGTGAGCTTAAAGGTTTCCTTGAATTATTCAATAAGTCTGGTGAACTATGTAACAAATCTGGAATGAAATTTGGTTACCATAACCATGACTTTGAATTTAGTGAGTCATTAGACGGACAGACATTATTTGATATCATCTTAAATGAAACAGATCCTAAGTTGGTGATGCAGCAGCTTGACATTGGCAATATGATCAATGGTGGAGCAAAGGCACTCGATGTAATGAAAAAACATCCTGGTCGCTTTGAATCAATGCATGTAAAAGATGAAGTGGCAGCAACTGAAGGACATGAGAAATTTGAATCAACCATTTTGGGAGTTGGTGTTGTACCAGTAAAAGAAATCATTGACCTTGGAAGAAAGTGGGGTACAAAGCATTTCATCATTGAGCAGGAGTCGTATCAAGGAAAACAACCTATGGATTGTGTAAAGGAAGACCTTACCATAATGAAAAAATGGGGTTATTAAAATCCTAAAAAACCGGACCAAATGGTCCGGTTTTTTTATACTATACTTTTCCATAAAATCGAAATGTGAAGCATTAAACCTGGAAGAAGGATTGAACAAGAAAGTTCATAAAGCCAAAGGGTTTTATATTATCATGATTTGTTCAATGTTGATTGCCATGTCAATCAATTTCATGGAACTTTCACCTGTGAAGGCATTGGTAGCC
>CAMBGO010000184.1 GCA_945866165.1 Chitinophaga pinensis
CTCAACAGGTGGCACACAAGATTATATTGAAAAACTTGGACTTCCTTGTATACCAGTGGAAACAATTACCGAATACCCGTCAATCCTTGGAGGCAGGGTAAAGACCCTTCATCCAAAAGTATTTGGAGGAATTCTTGCGAGAAGGAGTGTTGAACAAGACCTCATAGAAATGAAAGAATACGAAATTCCTCAAATAGACATGGTGATAGTTGACCTCTACCCTTTTGAGGAAACACTCGCTAATACCAATGAAGAAAAATTGATTATAGAAAAAATTGATATTGGTGGCCCATCAATGATTAGGGCTGCAGCAAAAAACTTCAGCGATTTACTTGTGGTTGCATCCAAGTCTGATTATGAAACAATTATTGAGCTGTTAAAATCACAGGATGGCAATACTACAATTGAGCAAAGAAAATCATTTGCAGCCAAAGCCTTTCAGGTTGTTGGACACTATGATGTGGCCATTTCAAACTATTTTAACCCAGGAAATGAAAATCACTTTCTGTTTTCTGCAGGAAGTCCCAAACCCATGCGCTATGGTGAAAATCCTCATCAGCAGGGTAAATATTTCGGAGACCTTTCAAAGCTTTTCAATCAACTAAATGGAAAAGATTTATCATACAATAACCTTGTAGATGTTGATGCGGCTATTCAGTTGATCGAAGAATTCAATGATGAAGGCGATGCAACGTTTGCGATTATAAAACATACGAATGTGTGTGGCATTGCAAGTAGAACAACTGTTGAAACTGCTTGGCAAGATGCATTGGCAGGAGATCCAGAGAGTGCTTTTGGAGGCGTGCTAGTATGCAATAAAGAAATTGATAAATCGACTGCTGAACAAATCAATGAGATATTTTTTGAAGTACTTATTGCACCATCATTCAATATTGATGCACTCGACGTATTGAAGTCAAAAAAGAATAGAATACTACTTGAACAAAAAGAATTTCATCTAAATAAATATCAATTCAGGTCGTTATTAAATGGTGTTTTAATACAAGATGTTGACGAAGGGAATACAGAAAAATGGGAAGAGACAGGCGGTAGAAATTGTAACGAAACAGAAAAATCAGACCTTCTATTTGCAAACAAGGTTTGTAAACACCTAAAATCCAATGCAATTGCCTTGGTAAAGAACAAGCAACTAATTGGAAAAGGTTGCGGACAAACATCAAGAATTGATTCTTTGAGACAAGCAATTGAAAAATCAAAACAATTCAACTTCGACCTAAAAGGATCAGTGATGGCAAGCGATGCATTTTTTCCTTTTAACGACTGCGTGAAAATGGGTCATGCAGAAGGCGTTGAAGCGTTTATACAACCGGGTGGCTCTATAAGAGATAAAGACTCTATTGACTATTGTAAAGAACAACAAATTGCCATGGTAATAACTGGCATGAGACATTTCAAGCACTAATGGCTTGTATTTATTATGGCAAAAAATACAATCCCTAACATAAAGAAATCTTTGAATGAAGATCGTTTGAAAAGAAAAAAATCAAAAAGGGCCAGTGCGCTTTTTGCTGTGGGCGTTGTATCTATACTTTGGGGAACAACCTGGATGGCATCTAAAATCGGTATTAAATACATGCCAGCATTACAACTTTCAGGACTCCGCCATTTAATTGGAGGCGGAATGTATGTACTTTATTTTGCGCTATTTAAGAAAATGGTGCCACAAAAACATCAGTTTTTTCAAATAGCTTGGATGTCTATTTTAATGTTTGTTTTAAGCAATGGACTAAGTGTATTATCTGTTGTATATATGCCGAGTGGGCTTGGAGCTGTTGTTGGAGCGATAGCACCAATCTGGGTTGTGCTTTTCAGCGTTTTTGTTTTTAAGAGAATCAAAATCAAGCCACAAACAATTATAGGAATTGTCATGGGATTTCTTGGTGTGATTATCACTTTCTCTGAATTTTTAGGTGCCATTCGCGATTCTGATTTCGCATTGGGAATTATTTTTGGCGTTATTTCAAGTATTACATGGGCACTAGGCACGTTGTTTACTGCAAAACAAACAAAGGATATGGATCCATATTTTGCATTGGGATGGCAAATGTTTGTCAGTGGAATAATTTTAAACACCATTTCTTTTGCAAGTGGAAATTTTGTAAACTATGCCAGTATTCCTGCTGAAGGATGGTCTTCAATAGCATATCTCGTAATCATTGGGTCGGTAATTGCATTTGGGGCATACATATATGCACTTAAAAGATTACCAGCAACACTTGTTTCAATTCACTCATACATAAACCCAATTGTTGCAATACTCATTGGAACTATTTTAATGAATGAAGCTCTTACAGTATATATATTTACGGGAACAATTGTAACACTTGTAGGTGTATACATTGTAAAAAATAGCTTTAAACGAAAAATAAAAATTACAACTGGTAAATCACTTTCGTAGAACGATAAAATTATAACTTAATTTTTTCTGACCAAAGTTGATTGAATGTCTTTTCCGGAAAGTCAATCGCTGCCCTTTTCCCAGTCCAGCCCTTAAAAGCCTTATTAATCATCCAATTCTTAATTCGTTTATTTCCCATGTTCATTAACTTTCTGTGCATCATGCCTTGCTCCCATACCGTCCATGCTAACTTTTCAAACATATTACCACCGCCACTTTTAACAGATTCTCTTCTATTGTATAATAAAAGTTCATGCAGATTAATCTTAACTGCGCATACTTCAGTACAATTTCCGCAAAGCGATGAGGCATTACTTAAGTGCTTCCAATCTTCCATGCCATTTAAGTTAGGAGTCAATACACTTCCAATTGGACCACTATAAGTGGTTCCATAAGCATGGCCACCAACATTTTTGTATACTGGACATGCATTCAAGCAAGCGCCGCATCTTATACAATAAAGACTTTCCCTCATTACAGGATCTTGCATTACATGTGATCGACCATTATCTAATAATATTACAATCATTTCTTCAGGACCATCCACTTCACCGCTCTGACGTGGACCGCTAAAAATTGAATTATAAACAGTTAACTGCTGACCGGTTCCATAAGCTGCAAGTAAAGGCCAAAACGTACCAAGATCAGAAAGTGATGGAATTACTTTTTCAATTCCCGCAACAACAATATGTGTCTTGGGCCATGCTGCAGTTAGCCTGGCATTGCCCTCGTTTTCTGTTACTGCAATACTACCAGTTTCTGAAATAATAAAATTCGCACCGGTTACTCCAACTTCAGCATCAAGATATTTTTGTCTTAATTTATCTCTAGCAACCAGTGTGAGCTGCTCTGGTGTGAGGTCCATTGAAGTATTAAGGTGTTCATGAAACACGCGTGCCACGTCTTCTTTACTTTTATGCATAGCAGGTGTAACAATATGATAAGGTGCCTCGCCATCCAATTGTTGAATATATTCTCCGAGATCGGTCTCAATACTTTCAATGTTGTTTTTCTCCAGAAATTCATTCAAATGAATCTCCTCCGTTACCATGCTTTTGCTTTTCACAACGGTTTTACAAGACTTCTCTCTACAAATTTTTAGAATTGCTTTGCAAGCCTCCTCAGTTGTTTCTGCCCAAATAACCTTTCCCCCATTTCTCAAAAAATTCTTTTCAAATTTTTCTAAGTGAGCATCGAGGTTCTCAAGCGATTTCCACTTTATATTCTTAGCGTGTGATCTTACAAAGTCCATATCCTCAAATTGGCTCTTGCCAATTGGTACCACTGCATTGTATTTTCCAATATTGTAATTAATCTTATCGCGGTGTGAAAGATCAGCCGCCTTGATTGAACTTTTCTCCTGAAATACCGCTGCATTTTTTGTCATGAACGGGATTATTTATTTTTTTTGATCTTATTTTCTTTTGATGCTTTACTCTTTGACAATTGATCCAATGCTTCGTAAAAATCCTGTCCATATTCTCTAATAAGCGGTTCTTTTAGAAATCTATAAACAGGAACTTTCAATTCTTTTCCGAGGCTACAGGCAGGACTACACATATCTTCCCTTGGATCATAATTTAACATGACTGTACCTTTTGCATATTTACTCTTACTAGCCTTGATAGGGTAAAGATGACAAGATATCGGTTTCTTCCATTTTATTTCGCCATCATTATATGCTTCTTCAAAAACACATTTTATAATTCCTTTTTTATCCCGATAGCCATAAGCACAAATCTTATCATCAACAGTGGGAGTAACCCATCCAAATTCACGATCATACCGATAAAGACCATTTTGCTCCACTTCCTTAATACCATCATTTGTCATGCGTGGCTTTACAATTTCATAGCTCGCCTTCACTTCATCAAGTTCTTTATCGGAAAGGGGTGCGCCAGCATCACCGTCTTCACAGCATCCACCTTTGCACTTTGAAAGGTTACAAACGAATTCTGCTTCAATTATCTCATCGCTGAGTAGGATATTATCTATGATGATCAATGCACTGTATTTTTACAAAAATAATGTTTAAAACCATATCAAATTAGTTTTGTGTTACTAACACTCTAGGGTCATTAACTCTTCAATAAATTAGTTTGTCTAAAACCCAAAAACAGTTGACAAATAATCCTTTTTAACTTCAATAAATGTAGGCTTACCTTCAAAATGGGTGTTAGACTGTGCCAATTCGGATAGTTGCTCAACAATAACACGCATCTCATCATGGCTGAGCCTCACACCTGTTTTTACTGCATGCTTTTTAGCCAGTGTTTTCGCAATGCGCTCCCTAAATGACTTATGCAATCCAGACACTCCATCTTTTACATTTTCAAGTATCATTTCAATTACTGAT
>CAMBGO010000185.1 GCA_945866165.1 Chitinophaga pinensis
ATTTCTGAATCCTGTCTTCTGACGTCTGATTTCTGACGTCTGATTTCTGTCGTCTGACATCTGACGTCTGATTTAATAAAATGAAACAAACCCTCAATAAAAAAGACCGATTGAAAAGCTACTCTAAGATCAGAGAGCTTTTTGACCATGGGATGAAACTAAAGCAGCATCCTATCACCCTTTTTTATTTATTAGAAGAGGGCAAATCACATGATGGAGCGTCTATCAAAATGGGCGTTGCTGTTGGTACAAAGCATTTTAAAAAGGCAGTACAACGTAACCTGCTTAAACGCAGGATCAAAGAGGCATACAGAATTCAAAAAGCGGACTTGCAGGAAGTAATTGTAGCTTCTACTTTCAATGTGAGTTTGTTTTTCGTTTATGCAGATTATATACCTTCTGATTATACTATTATCAGTCGCTCAGTGAAGAAATTATTAGACAAATGCAAGGATATTGTCATTCAACAGGTCAATAAATAAATTGAAAAATGACTGAAGAATATTTCATGAAAATGGCATTGAAGGAGGCAGAAAAAGCTTTTGAAGAAGGCGAGGTTCCTGTAGGCGCTGTTGTCGTTATTGGAGGTAAAATCATTTCTCGAGGGTATAATATGGTGGAGAAATTGAACGATCCAACGGCCCATGCTGAAATAATTGCACTCACATCTGCTTTTAATTCACTCGGTTCAAAATACCTTCCCGATGCTACAATTTATGTAACCCTTGAACCTTGTTTGATGTGTGCAGGTGCATTGCACTGGAGTAAAATTGGTAAGATCGTTTGGGGAGCAGAAGACATTAAAAACGGACATCAGGTTTATACAGGGGATCGCAATCCATTTCATGTGAAAACACAAATCCTCACTGGACTCCTGGCCGAAGAATCTGCACAACTCATGAAGGATTTTTTTAAGTCTAAGAGAGGTTAGTTTATCCTCCACAACTTGAGGTCACAATTTGTGACATCAAGATTTCAAACCTCCTCAACCCTTAAACCCTATCCTCTCCCTGCTATCCCAACTCTTTTGATTAGAATTATTATCAAGCAAGTTTTCAATTGCTGTGTATATTTCATTTAATTGAACATCATGATTTCCAATTTTTTCTCTAAGCAGTGATAATTGATCTGAGATCTCTCTGATATCAATGATTGACTTTCTCATCGCTACAAAAGCCCTAACGATCGAAATATTCATCTTTATAGCAATTTCACTTCTTAGTACACTTGCCAGCATGGTTACTCCATGTTCGGTGAAGGCTAAGGGTCCCGAAGATTTCTTTCTCTTTCTTTGAGATGATATCACAATTTGTGATATCATCTCAAACCATTCTTTATCAGTTATTTGGAACATGAAGTCAATAGGAAACCTAGATGTATTCCTTTTGACCGCTTGATTCAAAGTCCTAGTCTCTATACCATAAAGTGCGGCAAGGTCATAATCAAGTATGACTTTTTGTCCCCTGATCTCATGGATCTTAGCGGAGATTAATTGCAATTCCATCTCATAAAAATAAATCTATGGGAAAGTAAATTCAAGTGTAAATAACATAATGCTGAGGTTTTTTCACTTTTAGACTTGAGGTCACAATTTGTGACTTCAAGTTGTCGAATTCCCAACAGTAAAGTTTAGCGCATCTAACCCCTAAACTCTAAACAACTCAACCCTAAACAACTCAACCCTACACAACTCAACCCTAAACAACTAAACCCTCAACCCTCAACGCCTAAACTCTAAACCCTCAACTTTAAACCCTAACTTTGTACTCTAAATCATAATTTATGCCATTCACCTTACCTGCACTACCATACTCACACGATGCACTTGAGCCTCATTTCGATACATTGACTATGCAAATTCACCATGGTAAACACCACCAAGCATATGTAGATAACTTAAATAAAGCCGTTGCAGAAACACCTAACGAAAATAAATCAATTGAGGAATTGGTTGCTGTTGCAGGATCTATTTCACCAGCCGTTCGCAACAACGGTGGTGGACATTGGAATCACAGCTTTTTCTGGGAAAGCCTTGCACCCAATGCCGGTGGAACACCTGAAGGTTCATTGGCTACTGCGATTGACGCTGCTTTTGGTTCTTTTGATGCCTTCAAAGAAAAGTTCAACAATGCTGGAATAACCCGTTTTGGAAGCGGTTGGGCTTGGTTATTGATTAAAGATGGCAAGCTTGAAATTTCATCTACGCCAAACCAAGATAATCCTGTGATGGATGTTGCTGAAGTAAAAGGCGCTCCTATTTTGGGAGTTGATGTTTGGGAACATGCATATTACTTGAAATACCAAAATAGAAGAGCAGAGTACTTGACTGCATTCTGGAATCTGGTGAATTGGAAAAAGATTGCTGAGCGTTTTCAAGCAGGATCATAACCACTTCCACCCCAAGGGTGACAGCTGGAAACACGTTTGGTTGTTTTCAATAATCCTTTTATAAGCCCGTATTTTCTAAATGCATCCAATGCGTATTGAGAGCAGGTAGGAGTGTATCTGCATTTGGGTCCAATCCATGGTGATATGCCCCATCTGTATAAATAAATCATTAGCACAAATGGGGAAATTAAGATTTTTCTAATCGTATTCTTCAAAGAATTCATCTCCTGTAAAGTTATTCATTTCCGTGAAAACAACTGCGCGTGTTGTTGAAAATCCATTTTATTAATTGTTCTTTCATCTTGGTGATTGGCTTTCTTGGATTCAATTTTATGAAAATGAATCACAATGAAATTTACAAACAAACTGGATGCTGATTTTAAATTCAAACAATTAAGACAATTGGAATCTTGTGATACACAAGAGTTAACTATTCCCGCTCACCAACATCCTTCCCCTTTATTGAGCACGGAAGTAACTACAGCTCTTGATTCCAATCGACAATTGTTTATTTCAGTTAGAGAAAAAATTAACCTTGATGAATTGATTATAGTAGAACATAATCTTTCCGATTCCGAAGTATTAAGTACGCTCGAAAGGTGGGATGCCATGTTGAAGCAACATTCTATTCTGGTTATTTTTACTGAAACACTGGTTGATCACCGGCGTCGATATCGATTTTTATCCGAGGTTTTTTTTAAGATGCTCTTACCGGTGCATCCCATTGACATGCAATTTTGTTTTCTATACGACACTGATGAGTCTGCCCGCAACGAGTATCTTAGCCAACAAAATGTAAATGGCATCATTCAGGCCTTGTTAAATCATGAGCATGTTGAGTCAATACAGCAATTGAACAAACGGGTGCGGTTAAATAACATCGAGAATTTATCTGAACCCGAATTGTACTACGTAGTCAATCGCCATAAGCAGCGATGCCATCATATCTTCAATAGGACTATTTCAGTTTTAACCAATAAAATTCGAGGTAACCGACTTATTTACAATGGGATCCATGAGACAAATTTCTGTTTTGATGATTATTGTGTAATCTCAAAAGGCAGATGGCAATTGGAAATGATATCAGAGCAGGGTACCTGGAAGGTGGTTGATATTCAGGTTGAAGGTGTTAATTTTTGATTAGAGTTTAGAGTTTAGGGTTTAGATGTTTAGTTGTTTAGGTGTTTAGAGTTGAGGGTTTAGAGTTGAGGGTGTATCAGTTTAAGAGAATAGCCCACTGCCAAAAGAGAAAACTGAAATGAGAACTAGAGAAATAACTTAATTTGACTAAACAACTAAACTCTAAACAACTAAACCCTAAACATCTAAACACCTAAACAACTAAACATCTAAACCCTTATAAAAAGGGTAGTTATTTTACCATTTTAATAGCAATACAGGTGGTTTTTTAAGTAACTTTACCCTCTCAAAAATCAATTTTTCTGGCAACTGATCAATCATTCATAAAGCGACTTCGATCTGGATCTCAAAATGAATCCGAGATGAGTTTTATCGACCATCTTGAAGTACTTCGTTGGCATATTGTTAGATCCGTTCTTTCTATTTTGGTTTGCGCCATATTGTTTTTTGTTTATATAGATGAGATTTTTGATATGGTCATCATGGGGCCAACGAAAAATGACTTTATTTCCTATAGGATGTTTTGCTCAATGAGCCATTTTTTAGGTTTAGGGGATTCGCTTTGCATGCCGCCAATGAAATTGAATCTTCAGGTGAATTCTGTTAGTGGAACCTTTATGTCGAGCATCACCATTGCAATTGTAGGCGGCTTGATTGTTTCAGCGCCGCTTATTTTTTGGGAAATATGGAAGTTTATTCGCCCGGCTCTTAAACCGACTGAACTAAAATATACCAGCGGAATTATTTTCTGGGTAAGTATGTTCTTTTTTATTGGAGCATCCTTCGGTTATTTCATGTTGGCTCCTTTCACATTCAATTTTTTAGCTAATTATACCATCGGTACGCTTGGTGCAATTAATTATATGCCAACCTTGAGTGATTATCTTGATACCTTGATAGACATTACACTTGGTGCTGGTATTGCATTTGAGCTTCCAATGGCAACCTGGGTTCTCTCCAAGCTTGGAATCATCACGCCAGGTTTTTTGAGAACGTATAGGAAGTATGCTTATGTAGTCTTGCTTGTATTAGCAGCAATTATTACACCATCTCCCGATTGGGGATCACAATTGATTGTAGTTGTTCCACTCGTGTTATTATACGAAATCAGTATTTTAATTGCAGTAAGGGTGAAGAAAAAACAAGATAAAGAGTGGGATTGATAATGTTGATGCTCCTTTCTGGAAGTAAGGGTTAAAATCGTTTTATGAAAAATATAGCCATCGGTTCAGACCA
>CAMBGO010000186.1 GCA_945866165.1 Chitinophaga pinensis
CCTACTTGCACCAGGCAAGACACCTAAGACAAACCTGATGTTCCTAGCTTTCTTTGTAAATACAATCAAAGCAGTTCATGATCACGCAGACTTACTTCGTGCAGCCATTGCATCTGCAGGTAATGATCACCGTCTTGGAGCAAACGAAGCACCGCCTGCAATCATCTCTGCATACATTGGAGGATATCTTGCAAAAGTGTTAGATGAAGTTGAAAGCAGGGTTGGCAATAAGTTTGATGAACAGGATGAAGTAATGTTGAAGCTTGACATTCATAAAAACATTCCAGAATTACTTCTTGACAATACCGATAGAAACAGAACATCTCCATTTGCATTCACCGGAAATAAATTTGAATTCCGTGCAGTTGGATCTTCTGCAAACTGTGGCTACAACATGACAGTATTAAATACCATCATGGCTGAAACCTTATCATCATTTAAATCTGAAGTAGATGGATTAATTGAAAAAGGAGATAAGAAAGAAGTAGCCATCATGCAGGTAATTAAAAATTATATTACTGCTTCCAAAAAAGTATTGTTTGAAGGTGATGGTTACAGTGATGAGTGGGAGAAGGAAGCTGAGAAAAGAGGACTACCAAACGTAAAAACAACTCCGCTTGCTTTAGATGCTTTAATCACCAATAAAGCCAAAAACCTTTTTGAAAAGCACAAGATTCTTTCACATTCTGAACTAGAGGCCCGTTATGAAATTGAATTGGAAAAATACATTAAATATGTACAAATTGAAGGTCGCGTAATTGGCGACTTAGCAGGTAATCATATCCTACCGGCTGCCATTCGCTACCAAAATGTACTTATAAATAACATAAAGGGATTGAAAGACCTTGGATTAAAATCTGAAGCCTACAATGCCCAGTTGAACATACTAAATGAAATCTCTGAGCACATTAATAAAGTGCAGGTTCTTTCTGAAAAAATGACTGAAGCAAGAAAAGCAGCAAATACATTGAGCTCTTCCAGAGATAAGGCAATTGCATATTGCGAGCAGGTAAAACCATTCTTTGAAGAAATTCGCTACTCAGTAGATAAATTAGAGTTGCTTGTAGATGACTCAGAATGGGAACTACCAAAATACAGAGAGTTGTTGTTCTTACGCTAAGCACAAATGTTAACTTGAATAAATAAAATCCTGCATTAAATTTAATGCGGGATTTTTTATTCCAGAAATTAAACACTCATTTTAGTATTGGGTATACCAATTCGCAAGGCCCGTTTGCAACTGAATGCACACACGCGCATGCATGAAAAAGAAAGGGAATGAAAAAATGAAATGGGATTGCTTATTTAAACTTAAACGTCTCGAGAAACTTTGTAGTGAAATTACCCTTGATGAAATCTTCGTTTTTCATGAGCTGTTGATGAAAAGGAATGGTTGTCTTAACCCCTTCAATAACGTATTCACTTAATGCCCTGCTCATGGTATCGATTGCTTCTTTTCTCGTTCTTGCAACAGCAATGATTTTTGCAATCATAGAATCATAATATGGCGGGATTACATATCCAGCATAAATATGGGAATCGATCCTGATTCCATGTCCTCCGGGTTGATGTAATACCGTTATTTTACCAGGACTGGGTCTAAAGTCATTGAATGGATCTTCGGCATTGATTCTACATTCAATTGCATGCATTTTAGGGTGGTAGTGTTTTCCGGAAATTGGTTCACCGGCAGCAATCTTGATTTGCTCTTTTATTAGATCAAAATTTGTTACTTCTTCTGTTACACAATGTTCTACCTGTATACGCGTATTCATTTCCATGAAATAAAAATTCCTGTTCTTATCCACCAGGAATTCAATTGTTCCTACGCTTTCATAGTTAATTGCTTGTGCAGCCTTTACAGCTGCTGCTCCCATTCTTTCACGCAATTCATCCGTCATAAATGGAGATGGTGATTCCTCAACAAGTTTTTGGTGTCTTCTTTGTATAGAGCAGTCACGTTCACTCATGTGACATACCTTTCCATATCGATCACCAGCAATTTGTATTTCAATATGCCTTGGTTCCTCAACAAATTTCTCCATGTACACGCCATCATTCTTGAAAGAAGCGAGTGCTTCTGATCTCGCATTATCATAGGCCTTTTCCAATTCAGCTTCTACCCACACAACGCGCATACCCTTGCCACCACCCCCGGCAGTAGCCTTTAGGATGACAGGATATCCAATTTCTTTTGCAATTTCTTTTGCCTCTTCTACTGTATTCAATAATCCACCGCTTCCAGGTACTACTGGAACACCGGCTTTAATCATGGTTTCTTTTGCCGTTATTTTATCTCCCATAGACCTTATTTGGTCTGGTGTTGGACCAATGAATTTAACTCCAGACTCACCACATATTTCTGCAAATCGAGCATTTTCAGCAAGAAATCCATATCCTGGGTGAACAGCATCAGCATTGGTAATTTCCATTGCTGCCATCAAGTGCGGAATATTCAAATAAGAATCAGTACTGGCAGGTTTTCCAATACAAACTGCTTCATCAGCAAATTTTACGTGGAGGCTATCTTTGTCAGCTGTTGAATATACTGCAACCGTTTTGATGCCCATCTCTTTGCAAGTCCTAATCACCCTGAGGGCAATCTCTCCGCGGTTGGCAATGAGGATTTTATTGAAAGTTCGTTTCGAATCTTTTGTCATGAAATTAAGTTGGATTAAAAATCTGACTTCTTAGGGCCTTTACTAGAATGGTTCAACCATAAATAATGGCTGGTCATATTCAACAGGCATTGAATCCTGCACAAGGATTTTTACAACTTTCCCAGCAACCTCGCTTTCTATCTCATTGAATAACTTCATTGCCTCAATGATACAAACCACCTTACCCTCTCTTACCTCGTCTCCTTCTTCTATAAAGTTTAACTTGTCGGGAGAAGGCCTACGATAAAAAGTTCCAATCATTGGACTTTTAATCGTTATCAAATTGCTTGTTTCTTTTGGAGCAGTTCCTGATGAAGAACCTGAATCTTCAGGTGATCCTTGTATTTGAGTTTGAACAGGAGGAGCGATATTAATCATTTGAGGCACCTGAATTGGTGTTCCTGAAATATACTTGTCTTCTTTTTGCTTGATGGTGATCTTGAATTCCTTTTCTTCTATGGAAAGCTCACTGATATTCGACTTATTGACCATTTTCACCAGGTCCTGAATCTGTTTTAAATCCATTTGAAATGTAAATTTTAAGATTTATGGTTGGTAAAGGTGGGGTAAAAATGGATTTCAACCAAATTTAAATTTCCCCGTTTTTTTAAAAAAAAGCCCCAAAATAATGAAATTTTGGGGCAAAATTGGTTAAAAACGGGCGAAAAATGGAAAAATTAGTCTTTTACTCTTTCGATATATTCACCTGTTTTAGTATTGATACGAATCATATCACCTTCATTAACAAAAAGAGGAACCATTACAGTGGCGCCTGTCTCAACTGTAGATGGCTTTAATGTCCTGGTAGCAGTATCTCCACGTAAGCCGGGCTCTGAATAAGTAACTTTTGAAACAATCTTATCAGGGAGCTCGACGCTCATAGGAAGTTCTGTTTCAGTATTGATCAACACCGAAACTTCCTGGCCATCAACGAGAAATTGTGGTGCGTCTATCATAGTTTCCAATACTGATATCTGTTCAAATGTTTCACTATCCATGAAACTATATCCTGTATCATCTTTGTAGAGAAACTGATAAGACTTGCGTTCAACGCGAACTGGAAAGATGGTATCTCCGCTATTCCATGTCTTTTCAATGCTACGGGAATTATCAAGTCCCTTCAGCTTTGCCCATACTTTAGCTGCAGCCCTGGCTGTTTTATTTTCGCCAAATTCTACAACCGTATAAAGACTTCCATCCAATTTGAGGATCATGCCTCTTGATATGTCTGATGTATTTGCCATATAAATTATTGTGGGGGCAAAGGTATAAGAAAATAACCCTGCAACAAACCATCTTTCTTGTTTTAACCCAAATTCAATGAATTGGGTAAATATTTTCCACTTTAAGCCTATTGAAAACTTATTAAGGCATTAACTTTGCGGAAATTAATTTTCAAATCCACAAATTATTATCATGAAAGTAACCGTTGTAGGGGCTGGAGCTGTAGGAGCAACCACCGCCGATAATATTGCCCGTGCTGGCGTATGCACCGAACTTGTTTTATTAGATATAAAAGATGGTCTTGCTGAAGGAAAGGCACAGGATATGCAGCAAACAGCTGCTCTGTTGGGATTTGATACCATTATTACCGGGTCAACCAATGATTATAGCAAAACAGCTAATAGTGAAGTGGTTGTAATCACTTCAGGCATTCCCCGCAAGCCAGGAATGACAAGAGAAGAATTGATTGGCACCAATGCCGGTATTGTAAAAACAGTATGTGAAAATATTTTAAAGTATTCACCCAACACCATCATTATTGTTGTTAGCAACCCAATGGACACCATGACATACTTGGCGTTAAAATCAACAGGTCTGCCTAAAAATAGGATTATTGGAATGGGTGGAACGTTGGATAGCAGCAGGTTTAAATATCAACTAAGCCAACACCTTCAATGCAGTGCAAGCGATTTAAATGCGATTGTTATTGGTGGACATGGAGACACCACGATGATTCCTTTAATCAGTAAGGCCACGTGGAACAGCATTCCTGTAACAGAATTTCTTGATGCAGCGCAACAGGAAAAAGTTGTTGCTGATACCATGGTTGGAGGCGCAACCCTTACAAAGCTTATTGGAACATCAGCATGGTATG
>CAMBGO010000187.1 GCA_945866165.1 Chitinophaga pinensis
GAACAGGCAAAGATGGATTCATTTACCGTGCCTGGATGAAGAATCAGGGTATCCCAGATGAGGAATTTCGTGGTAAGCCCGTAATTGGAATCTGTAATACCTGGAGCGAGCTTACTCCATGCAATGGCCATTTCAGGGAATTGGCTGAATCGGTGAAAAGGGGTGTTATTGCCGCCGGCGGCTTCCCTGTTGAGTTTCCAGTGATGTCGCTTGGCGAAACCTTGATAAAACCAACTGCCATGCTTTACCGCAACCTTGCAAGCATGGATGTAGAGGAATCAATACGAGCCAATCCAATAGACGGCGTTGTGCTTCTATGTGGATGTGATAAAACCACCCCCTCTCTCGTTATGGGAGCTTGTAGTGTTGATATTCCAACGATTGTTGTTTCAGGTGGACCAATGCTCACTGGGAAATATGAAGGAAAGAACATTGGCACTAGTGATATATGGCGTTTCAATGATGCTGTTCGGAGTGGCGAGATGTCGCAAGAGGAACTAACTGTTGCTGAAGCTTGCATGTGCAGAAGCAAGGGTCATTGTGCCGTGATGGGAACTGCTTCTACCATGGCCTGTATGGTGGAGTCGCTCGGACTTACACTCCCATCCAATGCTGCCATCCCTGCAGCAGACAGCAGAAGAAAGGTACTAGCACAATATTCAGGAAGGCAGATTGTTGAAATGGTAAAGCAAGATCTCAAGCCTTCGGATATCCTAACCCGTGCCGCATTTGAAAATGCCATCAAAGTGAATGCTGCTATTGGTGGCTCTACAAATTTTGTAATACACTTAATCGCTATTGCAAGAAGAATCGGCGTTGATTTAACCCTTGATGATTTCAACACACTTTCTAAAAACATTCCCTTATTGGTTAACCTTCAACCTTCAGGAAAATATTTCATGGAGGATTTTTATTATGCCGGTGGACTCCCCGTGGTACTTCGTGCACTTGAAAATATCTTGGACCTAGACTGTATAACCGCCAATGGAAAAACAATAAAAGAAAATTACGAAGGAGCTATTTCAAATGATGCAGATGTAATCGCAACATTGGAAACTCCATTCAAAACAGAAACTGGATTGGCAGTGTTGAAAGGAAACCTTTGTCCTGATGGCGCTGTAATTAAACCCAGTGCAGCCAGTCCACATTTAATGAAGCATACAGGTCCTGCTGTTGTATTTGAAAATATTGAAGACTACCATGCCAATGTAGATAACCCATCATTCAACATCGAAGCAAACTCTATTATGGTGTTAAAAAACGTTGGACCCGTTGGATATCCAGGTATGCCCGAAGTTGGCAACATGGGTATTCCAAAGAAATTATTAGAACAAGGCGTAACAGATTTGATTCGCATTTCTGACGGAAGAATGAGCGGCACTGGATTTGGTACTGTTGTATTGCATGTATCTCCCGAAGCTGCAAAAGGTGGATTGATTGCCGTGGTAAAAACTGGTGATATGATTTCTTTGGATGTAGAAAATAGAACATTGGAGTTGTTAGTCGATCAAGAAGAAATTGAAAAAAGAAAAGCAGCGTGGAAACCAAGTCATCCACAAATCAACCGCGGATACGTTCAATTATATCAGCAACATGTAGAGCAAGCTCATCTTGGTGCAGATATGGATTTTTTAAAAGGAGGATCTGGTAGTAAGGTTACGAGGGATTCGCATTAATCAGATGTCAGATGTCAGACGTCAGGATTCAGTTATCTGATTTCTGTCTTCTGATTTCTGACGTCTGATTTCTGTCTTCTGAAGAAAAAAAATTCCGCAAAGTTAAATCATTTATCCCACATTTAATATTGTATAACTAGTTAGTTAAATATTCCATTTAATCGAGGAAGTAGGGGTTCTTTTGCACTAAATTCGCAGATTAACTTTTACCCAAGCATGTCCCTTTCCCATATCCTGAAGTTTGTTTATAATAATGGCACTGATGAAGTAATTCGCCGCGGAAAGAAAATTCATGCAATCGGGTATGTTGAATTTGTTGAACACGATGACCTCTTGGGCTCTGTAGTGTTTCGCGTTAAAGATGATAACTATAGCACTTCCTATAAAGTACATGTTCAGAAATACAAGGATCCACGTGCTATGTCGCTGCGTTGTTCTTGTCCTTACAACCTAGGTGACATATGTAGGCATGAAGCTGCTGCATTGTTGCAATTGCAAGACCTAGTTGATAAAAATATGTTGGGTGATCGGATCATGAAATATGATCAGCAGCATACTGTTATCAAAATGAAGAGCATTGAGCTTAAAACAATACGACTTCTCTCTGCACCAGATGCCGGTGAAAAAGCTGATCTTATTCTTAGAAAAGGGAAAGCCAATATTATCAGCGCAAAAGACGAAAGGGTAGAGGCAAGGTTTGACATCGACGGTGAAATATTTCCAATTGTTATTCAACGAAACCAGGAAAGGAATTTCGATACTTCATGTAAGTGTAAAGAAGAAAATCATCCATTGTGCATTCATAAGACAGCATTGTTTTTACAACTCATCAATTCTTTTGGAGCACATTATTTTGATACAATCAGAAATTTTGATAAAGAAAAGAATAAACTACTTGGCATCTATGGTTATAGCATGAACGATGCTGATTGGGACAAGAAATTTGAATTCACTTATAAAGATGGAAAACCATTTCTACGTGTATTAGATCCTTCAGTAAAAAGAGTAAATGCTCCGGTTCAGGAAAGTACTACCTATGCAAGTAAGAAAGTAGTTGAAACAATTGCTCACGAAGAGAAGGGAATAATTAAAAATGCAAATAGGCTGGGCGTCGTATTTCTAGAAACACCCAAAAAACACCCAGGTCTTTCGATTGAGTTGGTTAGTGGGGAACTTAATGAAGAAGATCTTTTGTTCGTAGGAAAGGTTGAAAAAATTGATGTTCAAAAGTATGTTCCAACAAGTGGCATGAATCCTGAAGATGTTAATCTTCTTAATGCTGTGAGAAAGTTTCATTCTTCGGAAGTTGATAAATACCTAAGTAGAAATTCACCTTTTTCAGGTATTTGGGAAAATGTAATCCAGTCTGAAGAAGATGGCTTGCCTAGTGAAACAACATCGTTAATAGATGAATATATCTTTCCTAAGCTCGTAAAACTTTTTGCCGACTTTAAGGATAAAACTGCGTTTATGTATTTGAAGGCAGGGAAAACCTTTACAACCGCAAACCTTACTAAAATTGAAATTGGACATGGATCGATGTTGCCTTCTTTGGAAATAGTTCAAGGCCCCAAGCACGTGGAGGTAATTCCAAAAGTTGTTATTCGAGAATGGGATATTGAATTTGATGCAAATGAATGGCAATCTACACTTGTTGCTCTTTTTAATAATTCAATGTATAATTGGAATTCACTTGAGGATTATCAGGCATTGCAAGAATTCATACCTACTAACAAGCGTAAAATAAGTAATGCAAATTGGCCAACTTATTTAGAATCAATCATACTTCCATTTGCCAGACTCTATAATGTTGATTTTGAAAAGGAATTTTTTGGCAATCATTTTGATGGTAAACCTACCTTGCATTTGTTGCTTCAGGAAAAAAATGACTACCTGATATTTGTGCCGGTTTTTCAATACCAGCATTATGAAGTGAAGCCAAATGATAAAGAAACCATTTTGATTGCTGATGGCGCAAAAATAAAATTGATCAAGCGCGACATTGAAAAGGAGCAAGAGTTCCTAAAAAAAATCACCTCTCTTCATTCAAACTTTATAAAAACTGAGAACAGTTTCAATATGGTGTTGAAAGGATCAGATGTTTTGAAAAACAACTGGTTCTTCCTTTTCATGGATGCAATGAGGGATGCTGAAATTCCTGTAGTAGGCTTCGATGTGTTGAAAAATTTTAGGTTTAATGCCTCGAAACCCAAAACAAGGATATATATCAGTAGTGATGTTGATTGGTTCGATGCAAAGGTTAATGTAGTATTTGGTGATCAACAAGTTACCATTGAAGAAATTAAAAGAGCGTTAACGAATAAGCAGCAGTTTGTTCAGTTGAATGACGGCACATTGGGAATCCTTCCCGAAGAATGGTTGAAAAAATATTCTTTGCTATTTAAGGTTGGTGAAGGCAAGCTTGATAAATTAAGACTTTCAAAATTTCACTTAAGTGTAATTGACGAACTATATAATGGGATTGATGAGACGGAGGTAATGATTAAACTGGAGGAAAAGTATGAACGTCTCAGGTCCTTCAACAGAATCAATGAAGTGAATCCACCTCATCAATTGGCTGAAATACTAAGGCCATATCAGGTTGCGGGTTATCATTGGTTGAATTATTTAAATGAAGTTGGTTGGGGTGGAATTCTCGCGGATGACATGGGTCTAGGTAAAACAATTCAAGCACTTTCATGTCTGCAGCTTTATAAAGACCAGCATACAAAAATGAGTGCCTTGGTGGTTTGTCCAACTACCTTGATGTTCAACTGGGAAAATGAAATTAAAAAGTTCACACCCAATCTTACTTATTTGATACACCATGGAGGAGATCGAATAAGAAATAAATCAATTTTTGAAAAGTATGACGTGGTAATCACAACCTATGGAACCTTAAGGAGCGATATCAAATTCATGGTTGAAAATGAATTAGACTATATCGTACTTGATGAATCACAGGCTATTAAAAATCCACAGAGCAAGGTAACCAAGGCAGCATGTTTAATAAATGCAAAGAACAGACTTTGTATGAGTGGTACACCTCTTCAAAATAATACCTTCGATATATATGCCCA
>CAMBGO010000188.1 GCA_945866165.1 Chitinophaga pinensis
AACAACTAAACACCTAAACGTCTAAACAATGTACTCCTCAACACCTAAACGCCTAAACAACTAAACGACTTAACAATGTATTCCTCAACACCTAAACGCCTAAACAACTCAACAACTCAACAATGTATTCCTCAACACCTAAACGACTAAACACCTAAACAATGCCTCCAGTAATCAAAGTCGAGAATCTCTCCAAGCAATACCGCCTCGGTGATGTAGGCACCGGCACCTTGCGTGATGATTTCAAGCGGTGGAGATACAGGCTCATGGGCAAGGAAGATCCGTTTTTGAAGATTGGGGAGGAGAATGATAGGAGGAAAGTATCCGAATCGGATTATGTATGGGCGTTGAAGGACATCAATTTTGAGGTGGAGCAGGGAGATGTGGTGGGGATCATTGGCAGGAATGGAGCGGGGAAGAGTACCTTGTTGAAGATCTTGAGCAGGACCACTGCGCCCACAACGGGCAGTGTGAAGGTGAAGGGAAGGATAGCTAGTTTATTGGAGGTGGGTACAGGTTTTCATGGTGAGTTGAGTGGCAGGGAGAATATTTATTTGAATGGCGCAATCATGGGGTTGAGGAAGTGGGAGATTGATAAGAAGTTGGATGAGATCATAGATTTTGCAGGTGTAGAAAAATACCTGGATACACCGGTGAAGCGCTATTCATCCGGCATGTATGTGCGGTTGGCCTTTGCAGTGGCCGCATATTTAGAACCAGATATTTTGATCGTGGATGAGGTATTGGCGGTGGGTGATGCAGAGTTTCAGGAGAAGTGTTTGGGAAAGATGAAGGATGTGAGTGACAAGGATGGTAGAACAGTACTTTTTGTAAGTCATAACCTGGGAACAATTATGAAGTTATGCCCTAATACGATTTTGATGAATAATGGACTGATTGACAAATTTGGAAAATCAAGTTCAATAGTTGAAAATTATTATAACAAGAATTCAAGTGAAGTATTTATTGGAGACAATAAAAAAAATCACATATATATCAAAGAATTGTACACTTGTAATAAACAAGGCAGTCACGTAACATCGTTTTCACACTCTGATGAAATTCGATTAAGAATAAAAATAGGAATAAACCAATTTGATCCAATACAAAACATTGGGATTGGACTATTGATGAATAATAAATCAAGAGTATTCACCGTCAACAAATCACTTTCGAATTTTTATAAAAATAATGATAAAGAAATAATTGTTGATTTCATAATAAGAGCAAATTTAATTGCTCCAATGGATTATTCATTTCTGGTTGCACTAAATACACGAACAGGTATCATATATTATGATGTGCATGAAGATGTATGTAGTTTTAAGGTTTATGATAATGGAACGGACTTTGATTTTGCTGAAGGTAAAAATTATGGTTGTATCATTTTAGATGATAAATGGGATTTAGTTTCAAATAAATAAAAAAGAATCTATGTATACAGAAATAAATAAATGCAGAATCAGCGGAAGCACAAATTTAATTACCGTACTTTCCTTGGGTGAACAATACCTTACTGGTGTTTTTCCTAAATCAACCGACGACCAAGTTACCAAAGGACCGTTAGATCTTGTATTGTGTCCAGATAGTGGTTTGCTGCAAATGAAACAGTCTTACAGCCTCGATGAAATGTATGGTGATAATTATGGGTATCGCTCAGGCTTAAACGCTTCTATGGTTACTCATTTATCCAATAAAATTCATATGCTTGAGAGAATGGTAAGTCTTTCTGCGAATGACCTGGTGATTGATATTGGAAGTAATGATGCTACTTCTTTAAAAGCATATAAATCCAAATGTAGAAAAGTAGGAATTGACCCTACAGGAAAAAAATTTATTGACTATTACACCGATGATATCAATCTTTTACCCGATTTTTTTTCAGCAGTAGTTTTCCGTAATCAATTCCCCAACGATAAAGCAAAGATCATAACTTCCATTGCTATGTTTTACGACCTGGAAAGCCCTGCAACTTTTGTGACGGATATTGAATCCGTATTGGCAACTGATGGTGTCTGGCATTTTGAACAAAGTTATATGCCATCAATGCTCCGTACCAATTCATACGATACCATATGCCATGAGCATGTTGAATTTTATTCTTTTAAAGTGGTGAAGAATTTACTTGAACAATGTAATATGCGTGTCGTCGATGTGCAGATGAATGCAATTAACGGTGGAAGCTTTGCTGTAACAGCCTGTAAAAAAGATTCTCCACTTAGATCAAATATCCCAATCATCAACTGGATGTTGCGTCAGGAAGATGATATGGGGCTGGATACACCCAAGCCCTTTAGAGATTTTGAAGAGCGGGTATTTAAGCACCGCAAAAACTTAGTAGAGTTGATTGACGCTTTGGTTGCAGATGGTAAAAAAATAATTGGTTATGGCGCTTCCACTAAGGGAAATGTGTTGCTGCAATTTTGTGGATTGACCACTAAACAAATACCCTATGTTGCCGAAGTAAATCCTGATAAGTATGGCTCTTTTACACCAGGTACAAATATCCCAATAATATCGGAGGCAGAAGCCAAGGCTATGAATCCGGATTATTTCTTGGTGCTACCCTGGCATTTTAAAGACTCCATATTGAGAAGAGAAGTAGCGTATATTGAACAGGGTGGAAAGTTTATTTTTCCTTTGCCTGAAATTGAAATAGTTTAAATATGAGTAGTAATCAAATTATAGGTTTATACGTTAACCACAAAGAACAAAAATGTGGTGTTTATGAATTTGGAAAGGGAATAGGATCTTTATTAAGAACATCAAGAAACTATAATTTTCATTATTGTGAATGTGATTCTTTTGAAGAATTTAAAAGAGTTTATAGGAGATTAAAACCACAGGTAGTAATTTATAATTACCATCCTACTACTATGCCATGGGTACATCAAGATGTAAAATTTTCCATTCCTTTGAATGAAGGGTTTCCGTCGATTCATATAGGGACTATACACGAAGTATTCCAGCAGCTAGCTGATAATTCAGATAATAAAACATTTGATTTTCACATTGCTCCAGATCCCACCCTGATGTTAAAAAATTCTCTTGTTTATAAAACTGGACGGTTATTACCTCAACAGGTAAAGCGTATTAAAAATTCAAATTTAATTCCTGTCATAGGAAGTTTTGGTTTCGCGACTCTTGGTAAAGGGTTTGAAAAAATTATTGATCTTGTACAAAAAGAATTTGATGAAGCAATAATCATGTTAAATATTCCATTTGCAAAATTTGGAGATACTGAAGGGAAAAGAGCAATGCAAATAGCTTCAGAATGCAAGAAGAGGTTATCAAAAAAATTAATTCAACTAGAAATCAATCACAGCTATTTCAATAAAGAAGAACTGTTAACGTTTCTTTCATCAAATACAATTAATATATTTTTATATGATGACATGGAAAACAGAGGTATTTCGAGTGCAACTGACTGGGCACTTGCTTCAGGAAGGCCTCTTGCAATATCAAATAGCAGATTATTCCGTCACTTGTTAAATTGTAAGCCTAGTATTTGTATAGATAATAACAAATTAACAGATATAATATCAAATGGAGTAAGGCCAATCGAACATTTGTATACAGAATTTAATGCTGAAGTAATATTATGGGAATATGAAACAATCTTGAAAGATGTATTTAATAAATTGAACACAAAGCAAATACAATCAAGATCTGTATTACGCTATAAATTAAAGAAATTCATTTTTTCTTCAGAAAACCGGAAGCTTCCAGATTTAACTCAGAATAGTTTATGGACTAAAGTGGACGATGAATTTAAAATCAACAATCATAAAAGAACTAATGTTGATTTTATCCCAATTGACTTAAATGGCGATGTATCATTAAACCGTATTCTTGATAATAGTGCAAGGCTTTTATATAGTCCAATAATAAAATTTTTAGAGGAACATTTTCCTGATTTGATAGCAAAAAAAATACCAGAAGCAAATATCCAACAGGCTTTTGTATTGGATACTGCAGTAAGACTAGGAAGAGATTTTTTGAATCCTAAAATACTTGCTATAGGTTCATATGAAGATACTGCCGTTGAGGCTTTAAAATTATTAGATTATCATGTTGAAGATATTGACCCAATTATCAATTATGATTTGGGAACATTTATTACAAAACCTACTGTAAAGCCGGAAACCTATGATGTCATAGTCTCAACATCAGTTATTGAACATGTTTTTGATGATGAGCAATTTATGAAAGATATTGAATATTTGCTTAAAGTTGGAGGGTATGCAGTTTTGACTTGTGATTATAAAGATCAATATAAAAAGGGGGATGATATACCTGCAGTCGATTATCGATTTTATACACAGAGTGACCTTAAAGGGAGGATAATGAAATCAATACCATCATGCCGTCTAGTAAATAGTCCTGAGTGGGATTGTGAACACCCGGATTTTATTTACTCCGAAATATATAATTATACATTTGCATCTATTGTTATTCAAAGAGTAGTATGAAAATTTTGATCTTTGGTGTTTCTGGACAAGATGGATTTTATTTACAAAAATTATGTGAAAATAAAGGTTATAATGTAATCGGGGTTTCACGATCTGCAGGTGACTGGATTCAAGGTTCAGTTACAGATAAAGAATTGGTGTATGAACTCGTTAAAAATCATCAGCCGCATTTTATATTTCACTTTGCTGCAAATTCTAGCACAAAGCATGATATTCTTTTTGAAAATCATAATACAATTAGTACTGGAACTTTGAATATTTTGGAGGCCGCACGTTTGAATT
>CAMBGO010000189.1 GCA_945866165.1 Chitinophaga pinensis
CAAAAATAAACTCCTCAATACTAGATGGTTCTATTTTATATTTGTTATTATCTGTTTGAACTGTAATTGAATTCCATTTATCATTCATCTTCCACTCATAATTGATATGTTTGTATTCACCAATATGGATTGCATTTTTAGTTGGAATAGATATATAATGTTCTTTATATAATTTGTTGGCTAATAGTGCCACAATTTTAAATGGAACCGTTTCATTGATAAACACTACTCCTTTTTTTATTTTCTTACCTTCTAGCTTGCGCACATAAAATCTGAGATTAATCTCTTCAAATGATCCAAACAATGGGATAGGCAAGCCAAATAGACTTGTTTTCTTAAACATAAATCCAACAAGGCTTACATAGGTTTTATGATTGTAAAAGTCTAATTCTAACCCGTTGGGTAAATAAGGTTTTAAGATAGAGGGCTCCACCTCATAGTTGGCCATAATTAAATTTTCCCAATTCGCCTTCAAGAAAGTATTCACCATACTTATAGAACAATATTAACTGTCAATTGTTCATTGGGCAAGGAACTGTTATAATTTATTTTATGGTGTTTGTGAACGCCGCAATAATACTATGAGCTCCTTGCAATATCATTTAATATATCTTGTTCAACTCTTTTTAAATAGGTAGTTCTTTTTTCCTGAGACACAAATGGCACACTCCAAAATTGGCGAGTTTTTGTTTTAAACCAACCGAATACAAATGAATACACGCCCATAATGAGTCTCAATTTAACTGAATTAAGGTATAAAAACAATACCGGTAACCCAGGGGCTCCATGTGTAAGATATGTTCTGACTTTTTTATGACTAAGTAATGGTTTTGGATAACCATATAGTTTTGAAATAGGTATAAAGTTATAAGCAAAACCAGGAGTGAAAATTTGATCAAAGAATGATTCCAAAGCAGGTGTTGTTCTAAACCACCAAATGGGTGATATAATATAAATCCTATCAGTCCAAGTGATAAGATCTTTATACTCTTTCACTTTTACGTCCCCAAAACTAAAATTAGTATTTTCTTCGTAAAGGTCTATGACACGAACTGTTTCATTTTTAGCAGTTAAGGTTGTTTTGATAGTATTAAAAATACCATTATGACAAAAACTTTTTTTATCTGGGTGCGCTATTATTATTAAGTTGTTCAAAGTTGTAATTTTTATAATTTGTCGGATAAATTTTTAGTTAGAATTTGCTAGAATTTGTACAAAGTTATAATAATTTTTAAATAGAAATCAAAAATAAAAAAAGGCCAGCAATTTATAATTGGCCCTCCCTATTATGAAGATTTTACGATAATATGAAAAAGTTTAGTAAATGCCGCCAATTTTACTTCTAGTCAATTCCATAGCGCCTATCGAAGGTGGCACAGACCCAATCTGGTTCATCCTGTCTAAAAAATTCTTGATGGAAAATGTTTTTCCCGACAACTCCATTTCCCTTGCATATTCAGCCATTGCATCATCAATTAGTGCTTTTCCAGTAATATAGCTTGTCCCGTATCCTGGCAGTCGCATGTAAAGATGTTGTTCAAATTTCAATAATTCCTTCTCGGTTTTCATCCATCCTCTAGGTGTATATTCTGAGTGTATTTTTCCCGCCTCCTCCATGGTCATCTCATTTGCGTGTGCATACAAAGAACCCAATCCTCTTGCTGCACGCTGGGCAATCAAGATGTAAACAATTTCTCTCACCCGAGGGTTATCATCGTAAAGCCCTGCATTCATAAAAATTTCTTCTACAGCAGTAGCCATGCCTTCATTTCTTGAATCAAAAATATTATACAATAATGGAGTGCGTCTAATCTCAGATGCATGTGGCTCTAAATCCATTTGTGCCAACTCAAACCAATGATAAAAATGAGAATATAATGGACGTGGATCATAATGCATAGTTATCAAAAAGAAATTACGTTTCTCTTTTGGAACAAAAGCTCCTACATGCGCCCTCAAGGCAGGTTCATAATAGTTTTTCATTGTGAGCAACTGCTGCTGATCAAGAAATTGAAGGTAACTCTTAACAGATCTTTCTTTCAATGAATCATAGTCCAAAACAGTATTCGACTCCGTAAGCATGGGCAAATTTCTATTGCGGTGTTCCTCTAATTTTAGTGAGGTCCAAGCGCGTGAAAGCTCTCTTTTTAATAATACCACTTGGTCATCCCAAGTATAGGGAACAAGGTGAACATTTTTTGCATACCAGTTATAATTTTCTTTGCCTATGCCAGAAGGACCTGTCTTCTTATAAGATGCTGCTTCAAGCCATTTTACTAGCTTTTCTGTAGAGGCAATGGATTGATTGATTATATTTTGAAGCGAGGCATCTTGCTTAACACCAGGTTTTTCAAGCAACTCCTTTAAATCATCATTCTGAGATTGAATATCATTAATACCCGCAATCCAAAGTTCTTTTGCATTACCTGTCAAATTCAGTTTAGCCTGTTCATTCAAGGGTATGATCACCTTCAACTGATTAATCAAATTATTCTTATCGGCATCAGAAAGTGGAAATGTATATTTCCATAAATCAATAATAGCATGATGCGTAGGCCCTTCATGTGCCGGAACATCACTGCGTTCCGTAAAAATAGTTTTATAAAAAGCTGGATCTCTATTCCATGGTTTTAAAACTCGATGATTGAAATCGTATCCATTCATTTCAGCCCAAACCAGCATCCAATCAACTTTTTGCTCAATAAGTAATGAACTTGTATCTATATTATTCAATCTTGATTGCAAGGCCTTGAACGCAGCCAATCTTTTATTAAAGCTAACAGCAGTATAATCAGGAGCCCCTTTTAATAAGGGTGGTTTTTCGAAAGCACGCCAGTCCTTGAAAAGGGATACAAGAGATGTATAATTATTTGTTTGCTTTTGTTGGGAGATCCCTAATACGCCGATACACAAAAACATCAAAATCAACAAAAGTCTTGAAAAGGAATTACTGTATTTCATAAAGTAAATTTTAGGATATCATGAAGATCGTGAATTTCATTTAAATCTCCTCCAAGCTACTTAAACAAATACAGTTTCAGATCATTTTTTTACTTAAATTCAGGTCCTCTAAATGTATCCCTAATATGCGCTTTATAATTTTTCTTCTTTTGTTATCTAATCTTTCATTATCTGCTCAGGTGCTCGACTTCAATAAGTTATCCGCACTGAAGATTAGAAATGTTGGCCCTGCCAATATGAGCGGAAGAATCACCTGCATTGATGCATTAAAATCAAATCCAAAGTTGATATACGTTGGTGCAGCCTCTGGGGGTGTTTGGAAATCTGAAAATGGAGGATCTTCATGGAAACCTGTTTTTGATGAACAGCCTACACAGAATATTGGCGCAATTGCTATCCAGCAGAGTGACCCTAAAGTAATATGGGTAGGCACTGGCGAAGGCAATCCTCGTAACTCCATGAACCTGGGCATGGGCATTTTTAAAACTGAAGATAGCGGTCGGACATGGAAACATATGGGGTTGGCAGCCACTAAAACAATTCATCGAATTATTATCGACCCTCGTAACCCCAATATAATATTTGTGGGTGCCATGGGGGATCCTTTCACAGCCGATTCTAATAGAGGCTTGTATAAAACCACTGACGGTGGCCAACACTGGAAACAAATTTTATTTTCAAATACGGCATCGGGTGTAGCAGATCTTGTGATGCACGAATCAAATCCAGATAAACTCATTGTTGCATTATATGAGCACCATAGAACACCCTATTATTTTGTTTCTGGTGGAAAAGGATCTGGTATATATATCACTAACAATGGTGGAGACCAATGGGAAAAGTTATCAGATGCCAATGGACTGCCAGCGGGTGAATTGGGACGCGTTGGGATTGCTATAGCGCCAAGCAATCCAAATAGAGTGTATGCAAAAGTGGAAGCGAAAAAAAATGCATTGTATAGAAGTGAGGATGGAGGTATGCATTGGAAAATGATTAATAACAATCCTAAATTTACTAATAACCGTCCCTTATATTTTCAAGACCTTGCAGTAGATACAAAAGATCCCGATCGTCTATACAATATATATCAACCCTTATCGGTTAGTTATGATGGTGGTGTGAAGTTTGATCCAACACCGATGATTCCTGCAGATGAAACAAAAGGAATACATGCCGACTTCCACGCCATGTGGATTAATCCGAATGATGCGCAACATTTTATTATTGGTGGAGATGGAGGCTTGGGCATCACCTCTGATCATGGGAAGTCATGGTATTTTCCAGAAACTATTCCTGTTGCACAATTTTATCATGTGAATGTAGATTACGAAACGCCATTCAATGTTTATGGTGGTATGCAGGATAATGGAAACTGGTCTGGACCTGCCTATACATGGAAGCGCGGGGGCATTCGAACATTGTATTGGCAATACTTAGTAGGTGGAGATGGTTTTCATATTGCACCTGACCTAGATGATGCAAGATTTGGTTATGGTACTTCGCAAAATGGAGATTTATATCGTTATGATAAGCAAACGGGATATTATCAAAGTATTGCACCCACTGCAAAAGAGGCCTCAACCTATTTGCGATTCAACTGGAATGCTGGATTTGCAAAAGACCCATTCAATGAAACTGGTGCCTACTATGGTTCTCAATTTCTTCACAAGACCACAGATAAAGGAAAAAACTGGAAAACCATTTCAACTGATCTCACCCCCAATAATCCAGAACATCAAAAACCTGATTATGGTGGATTGACGCTCGATGT
>CAMBGO010000190.1 GCA_945866165.1 Chitinophaga pinensis
CAGAATAATATAGTAACCTCCTCATAAATTTAACTGCATATGAAAAAGCATGTCTTTTATTTGTCCATTTACTTTCTTGCATCTACACTTTATTCAAGTGCTCAGGATACAAAGATGAAAACCTTCATTGATGCCTTGATGGCAAAAATGACATTGGAAGAAAAAATTGGCCAGCTCAATTTGGTAACGCCTGGATTTGGTATCCCAACAGGATCGGTAGTAAGCACCGATGTAGAGAAAAAAATTAAGGAAGGCAATGTAGGTGGTCTCTTTGGTGTAATTGGTGTTGAGAAAATTAAAAAGGCTCAAGAGATTGCTGTTAAAGAATCAAGGTTAAAAATTCCACTAATATTCGGATTAGATGTTGTGCATGGATATAAAACAATATTTCCAACACCATTGGGAATTAGTTCAAGTTGGGATACGGCGTTGATTAGAAGAAGTGCAGCAGCAGCAGCTAAAGAAGCTACATCCGATGGATTGAACTGGGCATTTTCTCCTATGGTTGATATTGCACGTGACCCACGCTGGGGAAGGGTTGTAGAAGGTTCAGGCGAAGATCCTTTTTTGGGATCACAAATTGCGAGTTCAATGGTAAAGGGTTATCAAGGTGCTTCATTGGCAGATAAATATACGTTGATTGCCTGCGTAAAACATTTTGCTGCATATGGTGCTGCAGAAGGTGGAAGAGATTACAACTCAGTAGATATGAGCAAGATCAAAATGTATAATGAATACCTGCCTCCTTATAAGGCAGCACTTGATGCGGGGGCCGCTTCCATCATGAGTTCATTCAATGATTTTGATGGAGTGCCTGCCTCGGCTAATAAATGGTTGTTAACCGACTTGCTAAGAAAGGAATGGGGTTTCAAAGGATTAGTGGTGAGTGATTATACTTCCATTAATGAAATGGTATCACACCGCATGGGCGATCTCAAGCAGGTTTCAGCAATGGCTCTTAGGGCTGGTTTGGATATGGACATGGTTGGAGAGGGATACCTTACAACATTGAAACAATCATTGAATGAAAAGACGGTCAGCCTTCAACAACTAAATAATGCCTGCAGAAATGTGTTAGAAGCAAAATACAAATTGGGATTGTTCGACGATCCATTCAGGTATATTGATGAGCAAAGGGCTGCAGCAAATGTGTTGAGTACAGAAGCAAAATCTGTTGCTAGAGAAGTGGCAACCAAATCATTCGTGTTATTGAAAAATAATTCTCAGGTCCTTCCTTTGAAAAAAACAGCTAGAATAGCATTGGTAGGTCCGTTGGCAAATGACAAGAGCAATATGCTTGGCACATGGGCTGTAGCAGGAGAGCCACAAATGTCGATACCGGTTTTTTCAGGAATGCAAGGATTGATTAGTGATAAATCATTGATCCGTTATGCCAAGGGAGCAAATATTACTGATGATACAACTCTTGCTAAACGTGCTAATGTATTTGGCATGCGTGTTGAAATTGATAAACGCAGTCCGAATGAAATGATTGCAGAAGCATTAACAATTTCAAACAATGCGGATATAATTGTAGCAGTGGTAGGTGAGGCATCTGAAATGACTGGTGAAGCTGCAAGCAGAGCGGATATCACTTTGCCATCAGCACAACAATTGTTGCTTCAATCTCTTTACGCAACACGGAAGCCAGTTGTGGTTGTTGTTATGAGTGGCCGTCCGTTGGTGCTTACCAATATAGTTGATGGTGCAGCGGCAGTTATGCAAGTATGGCATGCAGGTATCGAAGCAGGAAATGCGATTGCTGATGTATTGTATGGTGATGTGAATCCATCAGGTAAACTTTCAATGTCATTTCCGTACAGTGTAGGACAAATCCCTGTTTACTATTCACAAAAAAATACTGGTAGGCCACAAAATCCCGACAACAAATTTTCAAGTAAGTATCTCGATATTCCCAATGAGCCCTTGTTTCCATTTGGTTATGGATTGAGTTATACAAACTTTAGTTATTCCAATTTTAAACTTAGTAGTAATGTGCTTGCCAAGGGTTCATCCATCACTGCTTCTGTTACACTTAGCAACACAGGAAAATTTGATGGCGAAGAAGTGGTGCAGTTTTATACACAGGATTTAGTGAGAAGCATCACACCGCCTGAAAAGGAATTGAAAGGATTTCAAAAAGTATTTTTGAAAGCTGGTGACAGCAAAGAGATTGTTTTCAAGATTTCCGAAGAAACATTGAAATTCTGGAATGCTACGTTGAAGTATGTTGCAGAGCCCGGTAAGTTTGATGCAATGATTGGTGGCAATAGCCAAGATGTATTGAAAGCAGGCTTTGATTTTAAATAATTATTTTGACAGAAGTAAATCAATTACTCCGGTAATTGTAAGCGTTGATGTGTTTTCTAAAAATATTACAATGGTTGAGTTGACAAGGGTATCAAGCCCAAGTGAAATAATTGGTATCAGAGATTTGCAGGCATTGAATTTAAAGCAGAACATAACTGCTGAAGAAGCTATTGATCAGGGTTTTCTTACTGCTGCCTACACCATAGAGTATCTACAGGAAATGAATTCTTTTTCACCTTCTATCATTGCAAAAGATGGTGACAAGGTAGTAGGGTATGCGTTGGTTTCAACAAAAGAAACTAAAAAAGGCCACGACTTGATTGAAGGACTTTTCGATGCTATTGATGAATGTGAATACAATGGGAAATTATTAAGGGATGTTAACTATGTGGTAGTCGGACAACTATGCGTTGCAAAAGAATACCGTGGTCAGGACCTGGTACAAAAATTATATGGACATTTTAGGGATTGTTTATCGCATGAATATACTTATCTCGTTACAGATGTCGCACAAGCCAATGTTCGTTCTCTCAAAGCGCATAAGAAAAGAGGATTTCAAGTCATCAATGAATTGATGTATGGTGGTTTTGGTTGGGATATTGTGTTATGGGATTGGAATGCAGCTGATCAGAGAGGGTGATATTTTTTTATGAGAAGTTTAATTTTAGATAATGATACAACCATCCACGCTTAGTTTTTTAAAAAAATTAAAAGCGAATAATAATAAACCCTGGTTTGATGCCAATCGCGCATTGTATGAATCAGCTAAAGCAGATTTTCTTCAATTCACATCAAAACTATTGGCCGGTATTTCAGCCATTGACAAGGATATAGCATCCGCAGGACTCGATCCCAAAAAATGTATTTCCAGAATAAACCGCGATGTGCGGTTTTCAAAAAATAAGGACCCATATAAGTCGAATTTTTTTGCATTGATCAACAAAGGAGGAAAAAAATCAAATTGCGCTGCCTATTATTTTCAGTTGGAAGCCGGCAATAATTCATTTGTTGGCGGCGGTGTGTATATGCCCATGCCTCCCGATTTGTATGCATTTAGACAGGAAATTGATTATAATTTCGCAGAATGGAAATCGATTGTACAAGGGAAGTCATTTAAAAAAACATTTCCAGAAGGGGTTCAAGCACCCGATGTGTTGAGCAGACCACCAAAAGGATATGACGAAAACAATCCTGCGTTAGCATATCTTAAGATGAAAGGGTTTTATACTTTCAATTCTTATTCCGACAAGGACCTTCAGTCTCCAGCGTGCATAAAAAAAATGTTGGCGGACTATAAAATATCATTACCTCTCATACAATTTCTTAACAGAGCAATTTAGAAATCCTTTTTCTCATTTCGTAAATCACTTTTCCTGAATTCATAAATAGTTAACTTACAATTGTCACAAATTTGCATTCTTAAAATAGAAGCATGCGGCATAGTATTTGTGGTTTTCTTATTGGTTTCTGTTTAATTAAATCTTCATTTTCGCAAGATACTGTTCAACTGAAAACACTTTCAGATATTACTATTGTAGGTAAGAATAGCAAAAGTGATTACCAGCAGATGCCTGAAATTGTGGGTACCAACATTTATGCTGGAAAAAAAAGTTCATTGATTGTGATGGATAATGTTCAGGGAAATGTGGTGATGAATTCGATGAGACAGGTTTTGGCGAAAGTGCCAGGGATACATATTTGGGAAAGTGATCCGAGTGGCATTCAGATTGGCATTGCAGCGAGGGGGCTTAGTCCGAATCGCAGTTGGGATTTCAATGTAAGGCAAAATGGATATGATATTTCAGCAGATCCTTATGGATATCCTGAGGCTTATTATAATCCTCAATTGCAGGCGGTACAAAGAATCGAAATAGTGAGAGGACATGGAGCACTACAATATGGTCCGCAGTTTGGCGGTATGGTTAATTATATCCTTAGAAACGGAAGCGACATCACCAAGAAAATTGAATTTGAAACCCAGCAAACAGTAGGCAGTAATGGCCTATTCAATAGTTATAATGCCATTGGAGGTAAAAAAGGTAAAATTCATTATTATAGTTTTTTTGATCATCGAAATGGTAATGGATGGAGAGCGAACAGTCGCTTTTTTACTAACGCAGGTTTTGGAACAGTCACCTATAATTTTTCAAAGAAAGCAAGTCTTACTGCGGAAATCATGCATTCACATAATAGGAGTCAGCAACCGGGTGGTATGACAGATGTTCAATTTAAAGAAGATCCATCTGCTAGTTCCAGGAGCAGAAACTGGTTTGATATCAAGTGGACAACCATGGCGTTAATTTTAAGCCATCAATTCAATGAAAACACACGTTGGAATACAAAGTTGTTTGGAACTATTGGCGACCGCGCAAGT
>CAMBGO010000191.1 GCA_945866165.1 Chitinophaga pinensis
CTGGTTTAATGACTGGAGAAGAAAGGAACATATCAAGTTCACTGTTCTTTAGTCCAGCAATTTTATCCAAATCACTCTTCACTACTTCCAATTGATTTGTTTCAACTGAAATATCGAAGAGTGCTTTTGCGTATCGTTGTGCAACTTTAGGTTGGCGCATGTTTCTTATTTTCCGAATTGATGAATTTCACCAGCCATCTGCTGAATATATTTTTCCTGCTCTACTTTGTTATCGAGTTGCTTGCGTATTACTTTCTCTGCAATTTCGATCACCATGTTTCCAATTTGATTTTTTACATCTGTGAGTGCAGCCATCTTTTCAGTTTGAATGGCAGCATGTGCATCTGTAATCACCTTTGCAGCTTCTAACTTAGCCTGCTCCTTTGCTTCACTAATCATTTTTTCCCTTGTTTCCTTTGCCTCTTTCAGCATTTTTGAACGCTCTTCTCTTGCCTGTTGCATCAACGATTCATTCTCGCTTTTCATAAGAGCCATTTCGGCCTTGAGCTTTTTAGCAGTTTCAAGAGAATCAGAAATGCCTTTTTCTCGGTCATTCAATGACTGGATTATGATCTTCCAAGCAAATTTTTTCAAGATGAAAAAAACGATTAGGAATGCAATTAAGGTCCAAACCAATAATCCGATACTAGGTAATAACAAATCCATAATGTTTATTTTGAGTCAACTTTTTCAATGTAACTGCATCCTCCGCCCTGTGCTTTGGATGCAGTTTGATTTTTTCGATAGGCATTGCATGTTTTACATAAAATGCTATCGCGTGCAGTGTATTGATTATTTCAACACAGCCAACAAACCTGCAATAACCGCGAAAAGGGCAACACCCTCAACGAAAGCTGCTGTCAGGATCATATTTGCACGAATTTCATTAGCCGCTTCGGGCTGACGGGCAATGGCTTCCACTGCACCTTTACCGATTTGACCAATACCGATACCGGCACCGATCGCAGCTAGTCCAGCACCAATAGCTCCGCCCATGTGAGAGAAACCTGTTTGTACTTCGAGCATGATTGTCATAAAACTCATGATACTTGTTTTTAAAAATGAACAAATAGTTATTAATGGTTATCATCATGTCCACCTTCAAAAGCCTGACCGATAAAAACAGCGGTTAGGTTTGTAAAGATGAAGGCCTGAATGAATGCTACCAATATTTCAATTAGATAAATGAAAACTGCAAATGCAACAGACAACGGAGAAAATCCCCACCCTGCAACAGAACTCATCGATCCAAAAATAAAAATCAATGTGATGAAACTTAAAATAATAATATGCCCTGCTACCATGTTTGCAAACAAACGCACAATCAACGCAAAGGGCTTTGTAAATACCCCAAGAAGTTCAACAGGCAACATAATCAACAACCTCACTACCATCGGCACACCAGGATACCAAAAAATATGACCCCAAAAATGTTTATTTGTACTGAATATAATTACAAAGAAAGATATAACGCCTAGCACTACAGTAAACGCGATATTACCCGTAACATTGGCAGACCCGGGTAATAATCCAAAAATATTGTTGATAAGAATAAAGAAGAAAACTGTTAGCAGATAGGGAAGATATTTTTGATACTTGCCTGCCAAATTCGGTTTGGCCACTTCATCCCTTACAAATGTTATAACTGGCTCAATGGCATTTTGCCATCCTGTTGGAGCAGTTGTTACACCGATTCCCTTTTTGTAACGGTTAGCAATGCTAATCATTAACGTAACCAAGATAATCAGTGCCAACATCATTTGAACCACATTCTTAGTGATAGATAAATCATATACAGTTAAGCCAGCTTCAACAGCATGAATTTTTCCTTCCTCAAGTTTATAACCATCATGCTCTTCATGACCATGGTGAAAGGCTGAAGAAGAAAACATCGAAAGTCCTTTTGTAGGAGAATATAAAATTACAGGAAGTGGAATCGTTGCATGAAATTCACCGCCGTCTTTTTGCTTGATAGTAAAAAAATGAAACTCATGCGAATCCTGAATATGTTCCATTATAATTTTAGCCGGATCCAACTTTTCATTTGCTCCCTCTTCATTTGCAATTGCGGCTGTAGAAAAAACGAGTAATAAAACACTGAAAACCGCTGCCTGTAACAACCTGGACCACTTGATGCACATCATTTTCTCCAAATTTTTCGCAAAGATAGGGATGCCTAGAGTAAAAACCACGCAATCCTAAAAAAACTGGATATTATTAGATATGATCCTGTAAAAGCTTCAATTTGGCATAATTTCCACCAAGTTTTATCAGCTGCTCATGGGTGCCTGATTCCTTTATTTCTCCCTGGTCGAGCACCAAGATTTGACTGGCTTTTCTAACGGTGGAAAGCCTGTGGGCAATTATAATTGATGTACGTCCGGCAGTTAAAACATCTATTGCATGCTGAATGAGCTGTTCAGTTTGGCTGTCAACTGAAGATGTTGCCTCGTCTAACACCAAAATGGCCGGCTTGAAAAGCAGGGCCCTTATAAAAGAAAGCAATTGTCGTTGCCCAAGTGAAAGGGTACCCCCGCGCTCCATTACATCATAATCATAACCACCCGGCAATTGCAAAATGAAATCATGAATCCCAATCATTTTGGCCGCAGAAACCACTTGATCCATGGTTATTGAAGGGTCTCTAAGGGTGATATTTTCAAATACTGACCCCGAAAACAAATAAACATCCTGTAATACCACCCCAATCTGCTTGCGAAGTGAGGAAAGTGAAATGGATTCAATTGACTGATCGTCGATTAAAATTCTTCCTTCTTGGTGTTGGTACAGCCGGTTTAACAAGCTTATGATGGTGGATTTCCCGCTTCCTGTATGTCCAACAATGGCTAAAGTCTCACCTTCTTGAAGCTTGAAGCTTATATCTTTCAATACCGGATGGCCTTCATTATAGTGAAAACCAACATGCTCAAAAGTAATGTTGCCTTTTATAACCCTACAGCTTGCTTCTGGTAAATCTGAGAGATGATCTTTGTTATCAAGGACCACAAATACCCTTTCCCCTGCCACCATGCCCATCTGTAGAACATTGAACTTGTCGGCAATTACACGTAAAGGCCTAAATAATAAATTAAGCAGTAAAATAAATGAGACAATATTACCTGTTATTGCCATTGCTTCACTGGCATTCATTTTAAAGGCATTTCGAGCTGAATACCAAACAAGTAATCCCATTGAAAATGCCAAAATGATTTCTACCACTGGAAAAAAAACGGAATAGGCAAAGATTGCCTGAATATTGGAATCACGGTGATGCCGGTTTATTTTTTCAAACTTTTTTTGCTCCCGTTCTTCAGCTGTAAAAGTCTGTATGATTTGCATTCCTGAAATATGCTCTTGTACAAAAGCATTGAGTGATGCAATCGCATTTCTTACACTGATAAAAGACTTATTGACGCTTTCCTTGAAAAAATAAGTTGCTATCATCAAAAAAGGAAATGGAATAATACACACCAAGGTAAGTTCCCAATTCGTATAAATCATTGCAGAAAGAATCGCAACTATAGAAAGCATGTCTGCAAGGATGGGAATCAATCCTTCAGAAAATATATCATTGATTGCCTCAATATCGTTAATGGTTCTAGTGGTAAGTGTTCCAATGGGGGTTTTATCGAACTGTTTTAAGTTTAATGACAAGATTTTTTCGAAAACCTTGGTACGCATGTCTTTCACTACACGGTGCCCAAGCCAAGAAGTAAGATAGGAGAAAGAAAAACGAAGTGCCGTTTCTAGCAAGAGGACCCCCAGTTGAATAAGGGTGATGGTGAGTAATAAATGAATAACAATTGATGATGTTTCACTTGAAGAACCATTTACAGCTTGTAGGGTTTTGTTGATGAGAATTGGACGCAATGGAGCGACCACTGCCAATACAATCGCTAACAATACTGAAAGATAAAACCGCCCCTTATATGGTTTTGCAAAAGAATAAATTCTCGACAGCAGCCTAAAATCAAAAATATTTTTTTTTATTTTTTTTTCCATGTTTATATTTTCAATTCAGCGCAGGCTTTTTAGCTGTTATGGAAGAATATGCTTTTATAAAGATCGCCCCTAAATTTTTATGTGGAGGGATATAATTTTCGAAACGCAACTTTTCAAGCCCAGAAGAAAATTGAAGTTCTAAGTCATTCCAGAATTCGACCCAATTTATATCCAAACCCATTCTCAATGATTCGTTGATCAATTGTAAAATTGGGTCATTAATGGTTTTGCTACCCACTTCTTTTGTTGAGATGATATGGGCATTGGGGCATTTATCCAGCATAGCATTTAAAAGTTGATAGCCACCGCAAGAACCAACCAATACTATTTTTGCATTTGAAGGGAATTGACTGATTGTTTGTTTAAGAAAGTAACTATGCCCTCTATGCACCACAACAGCTGGTGAAATCTTCATGCTATCTAGATAAGCTATCAACGCATGCTGCGCTTTGATGTATTTTTCACTTTCAGTTGGTGTAGATAATGGGCGGTTTGCAAAAATCCAAATTGACTTTCCAATCAATGAACGGATTTCAACCCAGTATTCTTTCTCATCAATTTTCCATGCAACTTTATCACGGAACCCAGCCATAAAATTATCATACGACTCCTTGCTATCTTTATCACCATAGAAAAAAACTTGCTCTACTACCTT
>CAMBGO010000192.1 GCA_945866165.1 Chitinophaga pinensis
TGGATAGGATTCCTAGAAAGTATAATCACGTCATAGCCTTGCTGGAGCAAATGTCTGCTCAATGCGGTTCCTATCATTCCCGTACCTCCTGTGATCAATACTGTTGGCATAGTGTTTTTTTCAAAATTAAGGTGAATGAATAACAAATACAATGATTGGATAAAAAAAGCCCCGGAAAGAATTCCAGGGCGTTAACACTTTTGATTGGTTTCTCATCAATCAGGTTTTTTCCCTTCAAGGAAAGTATTGATTGTACTGATATGAGTATTGTTATTATCGTCAGTTTCTATTGCGTAGTTGCTATAAAATTTTTCTACCGTTGCCATGGTATTGCTATTTACATGGAAGTTGTGCCTAACATAAGCAGGTACATTTTCATATTCATTATTTGGGTCTGCAGCGTTGAAGTTATATGAAAGGTTTCTTAATTTATAAAGCCTTTCAGCTGCCTTTGCTCTTTGCGCTTCATCCTCGTTAATAACAATTTGCTCTTCAAGAGACGAACTGGTGATTTCCGGAATTTCAACTTCTGTTGGAGTTTCAATTGATAATTCTCTATACACAAGCTGCATCCCTTCATCTTCATTTTTCTTTTCTTCTTCTTGAATGAAATTAGCAGTCGCAACTGATGTCACTTCCTCCATAGCAACCGGCGAACTTGCCGGTTGCTTGGATTCATTCTCGTAAATAATTGTTGGCTTCACCAAAAACCCACTAGAAAGTGGTTTTGAATTAGGTGATGTTTGATAGGTCGTTGGTTTTTCTTCCTGTTGAATTGTTGAAATTTCAGGAATGGAGGATTTATTTTCATTTAAAACGGGAGAGACATTGTTTGTGATATCTAATTCTAATACAACAGATTCAGAAGAAGAAAAATCATATTCAACAACTTTTTGCACTGTATCAAATCCATCAACTATATCAGCAGTTGCTGCTATTGAATGTACAGGTTCTTCTACGATATCCATGCTTTCGGCCTTCTCTTCAATTGCAAAAGCAGGCTTAATAGCAGTCGTTTCCATATCAAGCGTAAATGTAATTTTATCATCTGCAGATATTTTCTTTTCAGAGGGGATATTTGCAGAAGTGGATTCTTGATTTTCAAAACCAGTTGCAATAATGGTAATACCAATATTATTTCCAAGGTTTTCATCGTAACCCAACCCTAGAATCACTTCTGTTTCTGACCCTGCCTGTGAGATAAGATATTCTTGAATCGTATCAACTTCATCCATTGTAAATTCAGATTCACCAGCACTTGAGTTGATATTGATGAGCACCCATTTTGCACCACGGATATCACTATTATCCAACAATGGTGAATTCAATGCTTGTTGAATAGCAACTTGTGCCCTATCCTCTCCGCTTGCTCTGCCGCTTCCAAGGATAGCAACACCTCCCTTACGCATTACAGTACACACATCAGCAAAGTCGACATTGATTTGTCCTGTAGCGCCAATTACATCAGTGATACATTTTGCAGCTGTTGCTAATACATTGTCAGCTGTAGACAATGCTGCACTCATCGTTAGGTTGCCAAATTGGTGACGAAGTTTATCGTTGCTAATGACTAACAATGTGTCTACACATGATTTAAGCAATTGGATTCCCGCATCAGCATGTTGTAATCGTTTTTTCCCTTCATATGAAAAAGGAGTTGTTACGATTCCAACTGTTAGAATGCCCATTTCACGACAAATATTTGCAATGATTGGAGCGCCACCGGTTCCAGTTCCACCGCCCATACCTGCAGTAACGAATGCCATTTTAGTGTTTACTTCTAATATGCGCCTGATCTCTTCAAGGCTTTCCTCTGTTGCTTGTCTGCCGATTTCAGGATTTGCACCTGCACCAAGTCCTTGTGTAAGAGAAGGGCCGAGCTGTATTTTATTTGCAACCTTGCTCATAGACAATGCTTGTGCATCTGTATTGCATACGATGAAGTCTACACCGCTAATACCTAGGCTATGCATATAATTAACTGCGTTGCTGCCACCTCCACCAACACCAATAACTTTGATGATGGAAGACTTTTCTTTTGGAAGATCGAAATGAATCATGCTGTTTATTTTTTAGAATTAATGGGTTGTAATAATTGGGTTACTGGTATTTTTTAAAGTTTAAGATCACCTTCTTCTTTAAAGAGATCAATCACACCTCCTTTAATTGAAGTCATAAATTCCTTGAAACTCTTTGGCTTTTTATTTATCACCCTGATAACAACTTCTTTTTCAGGCTGATTATTTATAACTTCAACTTCAGTATTGGTATTTTCCGATTTCAATTCATTTAGACTGCTTTCATAAACGTTATAACCTTTTAGAATTAATCCAATACAGGTTGCATACATTGGCTTCTCCATTCCTTCGATATGATTGCCGGCAAGGTGTTCATTTGGATATCCAATTCGGGCATTTAGTCCAGTTACATATTCCGTAAGTTGAATCAGGTGTTTTAGTTGTGATCCACCGCCGGTAAGAACAATGCCGCCATTCAACATTTTGTTATCGAGGCCAACCTGTTTCAAATGGAAAGTAACAAAAGCTAGTATCTCACTCATTCTAGCTTGGATGATGCCAGCAAGATTTTTAACACTGATATCTTTTGATGGCAAGCCACGCAGGCTTGGTATCTTGATAAAAGCATTGTTGTGTGCAGCGTCAGCAAGTGCGCTTCCAAATTGAAGCTTCATTTGTTCAGCGTGCGATTTCAACACACCCAATCCCATTTTAATGTCATTGGTAATATTCTCACCACCAAACGGAATTACTGCAGTATGTTTTAGAATACCCTCGTAAAAAACAGCCAGGTCGGTTGTACCTCCACCGATATCAAGGATAGCAATACCCGCTTCAATATCTTGTTCACTCATTACTGCTGCTGAGGATGCAAGTGGTTGAAGCATTAGATCCTTTACCCTAAGCCCTGTGCTTTCAACACTGCGATTGATATTCTTGATTGCGTTTCTATCGCCTGTGATGATATGAAAATTCGCACCGATTTTAACACCTGTTCTACCAATTGGATCGGTTATGTTTTGAAAATTATCAACTGTGTATTCTTGCGGAATAACATCAATAATTTGATCTCCTGCAGGAATATATGTTTTGTATTGATCTTCAACCAGCTGATCAATTTCAAATTGCTTAATCACTTCTTCTGTAGCAGTCCTTACCCGATCACCACGTGTTTGTAAACTCTTAATGTGATGTCCGGCCACACCAACATATACTTCCTTGATATCTAGCTCTCGATTGGAAGCGTAGCAATTTTTCATTGCTTCTTCAATTGCACGGATGGTTTGATCAATATTCAATACCATACCATGTTGCACCCCGTTACTTTTTGCCTCCCCAAAACCGAGGATTTCAAGTTTTCCGAATTCATTTTTTCTTCCTGCAATTGCAACGACCTTGGTTGTTCCGATGTCGAGTCCTACGATGATAGGCTGATTGTTTGTCATGGTTTTCTGTTTACTATTATGGTTATCAAAAGTGTTTGAGATGTTGGTTTCCATTTTTTATGCTTGAACGTTATTGAAAAAGATTTTTTGTGTTAGTTATATTTTATTTCGGTTTTCCATTTGGTTTTGTAATCATTGTATCTACTATCAAAGAAGTAGTTTGGGTTGAATCAATTTGCATTGAGTTGTCCAATCCACTTGATAAAAAACTTTTTCTTATACATACGACCTGGTCTTTAAATCGTAGGTCAACTAAGTCATAATTATCCCAGCTATCATTTTCCAACATAGTTGAATACATTGCAGTGAGTTTTTTAAACAAATGCTCCCAGTCGTCGCGCAGACCAAGCATAACACGGTGGTTTCCAACCTGGGTAACAAACTCAAATGTGTTATCAGGGTTAACATTTACAGACTCAATTTGAGCCATCAAAAATGAATCAGCGGCAATGAATCTTGATAGTGATAATATCCTTGAAATGGTATTTGAATCTTCCTTCGACTTCTTAATAGGATTAAAATAAAAATTAGTAAATACAGGCAAGGAAATAACATCATTGCTTTTTACAGGTAGCAAATAATAATTACTATCTAAATAATACGAGTTGCCCTCTGAATTAAATATCCTCGCGAAGGCAATTTTTTGTTCGATATTAATATGAATTCTATGTTGTTGATCAAAAAACAAGTTAGCAGCCTGCACCCATGGATTTTTTTCGACTTGTTTTTCAAGGTTAAAAAGATCGAAAGATGTAGTGTTTTTTTCTTTTGGAAGGAAACCCTTTGTTTCAGGCCATAAGGAAGAGAGAATTTCATTCTCATCAATCATCTTGTATCCATGGCTTTGATCGATAGTAACTACTACTTCCTTGCAAATAACATTGTGTTCTTTTTGAACGGCGCTTACTAATACAAACACAACCCCTGAAACAATCAAGGCCCATGTCACAATCGACAACACGTGAAATATTTTTTTTCTGTTTGCCATTCTAGTGTGTTAGTATTTCTTTTATGGGTTCAATTAATTTATCGATATCACCAGCCCCAGCCGTTATAATTAATTCAGGTTGATCACTTTTAATTTTTGAAATCAGCTCAGTTCGATCTAGATGGATTACCTCTTTTTTCATTTTGGCTGATATGATATTGCTTTCAACTCCTGGCATAGGCAATTCACGGGCAGGATAG